>JAAZGO010000021.1 GCA_012511175.1 Fastidiosipila sp.
ACCTCATGGCCATGTATGCCTCAAATGCGGGGAAATCAGGTGGCGAATACTTCACGCCTCAAGAGGTCTCAGAGCTATTGACTCGAATAGCTCTGGTAGGCAAGACAGAAATCAATAAAGTCTATGACCCGGCATGTGGGTCAGGATCTTTGCTCTTACAATCCGCCAAGATCTTGGGAAGAGATAATGTGAGGCAAGGTTTCTTTGGTCAGGAAATCAATCTCACGACCTACAACCTCTGCCGTATCAATATGTTTCTCCACGATGTGGATTTCGATAAATTCGATATTGCCCACGCCGACACGTTGACAGACCCGATCCACTGGGATGAGGAACCCTTTGAAGTCATCGTTTCCAATCCTCCTTATTCGATCAAGTGGGCAGGAGATGGGGACCCCCTTCTCATCAACGATCCAAGATTTTCCCCTGCCGGCGTCTTAGCTCCTAAATCGAAAGCAGATTTTGCTTTCATCATGCACTCTCTTGCGTGGCTTGCCACCAATGGTACAGCGTCCATCGTATGTTTTCCAGGGGTTCTCTATCGTGGGGGAGCCGAGCAAAAGATCAGGAAGTATCTCATCGACAACGATTACGTGGATACCATCATCCAGCTTCCAGATAACCTCTTTTACGGTACTTCCATCGCCACCTGCATCATGGTTTTGAGGAAAGCTAAATCGGAGAATTCGACTCTCTTTATCGATGCTTCCAAAGAATTTGTCAAGATTACCAATAACAACAAGTTAACTGATGAAAATATTCAAAACATCCTGTCCATCTATGAGAAAAAAGATGAGATTCAGTACGTCTCCAAGTTAGTTCCCAACGGTGATATTGCTAAGGAAGATTACAACTTGTCGGTTTCCACTTATGTGGAGATTGAAGACACGAGGGAGAAAGTTGATATCAAGGTCCTTAATAAGGAAATTGAGGAGATTGTAAAGAGGCAGGAATCACTGAGAAACACCATTGACCAGATCGTGATGGAAATTGAGGGTGAATCTCATGAGTAGGTTAGATCGGCTAATAAAAGAGCTTTGTCCTGATGGTGTGAATCACGAGAGGCTGGGAAACGTATTAGAGTATGAACAACCTGGGAAATATCTCGTTAATACCACAAATTATGACGATCACTTTGAAACGCCTGTCTTGACAGCAGGTGATTCATTTATTTTGGGATATACAGATGAAAGTAGTGGAGTATATAAAGCCAGCACTGAAAACCCCGTCATAATATTTGATGATTTCACAGCAGCTTTTCATTGGGTAGATTTCCCTTTCAAAGTGAAGTCATCTGCAATAAAAATGCTAAAACCAAGATCGGAAGCGGCTTTGTTTCGATACATATATCACTGGATGAAAAATATCCATTTTGTACCTTCAGGTCATAGACGAAGATGGATAAAAGAATACTCGCAACTATTAATCCCCCTTCCACCTCTCCCTGTCCAAGAGGAAATCGTCCGGATCCTGGATACTTTCACAGAGCTTACAGCAGAGCTTACAGCAGAGCTTACAGCGGAGCTTACAGCACGAAAAAAACAGTTTCACTACTATAGACAAAAACTATTTGTTATGAAGTCAGATGAAGTAACGTGGAAAACAATAGGCGAAATATGTGAAGAGATTACCTCTGGCGGTACACCCTCATCTGCGATTACTTCCTATTACGGTGGCACGATCCCGTGGCTAAGAACACAAGAAGTTGATTTTGCAGATGTGTACGATACCAGAGTAAAAATTACCGAAGAGGGTTTAGCAAATTCGTCAGCAAGTTGGGTCGAAAAAAATAATGTAATCGTGGCTCTCTACGGTGCGACAGCAGCCAAGGTTGCGATTAACAAAATTCCATTAACCACTAACCAGGCGTGTTGCAACCTAAAAATAAATCCCGAGCTCGCACACTATAGATATGTATTTCACTGGCTCGCCAGTCAATATTTTAAACTGAAGTCACAGGGTCGTGGCTCTCAGTCAAATATTAACGCCAAAATTGTCAAATCTTTTCAGATTCCCATACCTTCTTTAGGTAAACAAGAACGCATCGTCTCCATCCTCGACAAATTCGATACCTTGGTGAACGATATCTCCATCGGATTGCCTGCCGAAATCGAAGCCCGACAAAAACAATACGAGTACTACCGGGAGAAACTTTTAACCTTCAAACCATTAGAAGAAGAGGTAAGCTGACATGACTTCATATAACCTGGTCGCAACCACCGATGAGGTCACCGTGGTCGCTGAATACAAACCGGATTACCGGGTCAGGGGTCAAGGCTACCAGTCGGAAGAAGCACTTGAAAACGAATTCATCCGGCTCTTGGTGGAGCAAGGCTATGAGTATCTTCCCATTCGGTCAGAAGATGATCTGATTCGTAATTTGAGAATTCAACTTGAGAAGCTCAATCAGTTTGAATTCACCGATAACGAATGGTCCAGGTTCTTTCAAGCATCGCTCGCATCGTCCAATGAAGGCATTGTTGAAAAAACCCGAAAGATCCAAGAAGATCATACCCAGGTCCTGAAGCGGGATGATGGGACCTCAAAAAATGTCTATTTAATCGATAAGAAGAATATCCATAACAACCGGCTCCAGGTGATCAACCAGTATGAAGCTGAGGGCAACTACAAGAATCGCTATGATGTGACCATCTTGGTCAATGGTTTCCCTCTCATCCATGTCGAGTTAAAAAGACGGGGAGTCGCCATCCGGGAAGCCTTCAACCAAATCAACCGCTACCAAAGAGATTCTTTTTGGGCCTCCCATGGACTCTTTGAATACGTCCAGCTCTTTGTCATCTCCAATGGAACCCATACCAAGTATTATTCCAACACGACCCGGGAATCTCATATCAAAGAGCTTGTCGCCTCCAAAAGGCGACAAAGTAAAAGGGCCTCTAATAGTTTTGAATTTACCAGTTACTGGGCCGATGCCAACAATCGAGCCATTCCTGATTTAATTGATTTCACCAAGACCTTTTTTGCCAAACATACCATCTTGAATGTGTTGACTAAATACTGTGTTTTCACCAGTGAAGACATGCTCTTGGTTATGAGGCCTTACCAGATCGCTGCCACCGAGCGAATCTTGAATCGGATCATCGTGTCCAGCAATCATAAGCAAACAGGCACCATTGACGCAGGAGGTTATATCTGGCATACGACAGGGTCGGGCAAGACCTTAACATCATTCAAAACGGCAGTATTGGCGACCGAAATTCCTGGTATTGACAAGGTCATCTTCGTGGTTGACCGGAAAGATCTGGACTACCAGACCATGAAGGAGTACGACCGCTTTGAAAAAGGCGCGGCCAATGGCAATACCTCGACGGCGGTCTTGCAAAGGCAGCTGGAAAACAGGAACCACCGTGGGGGTTATGAGGACTACAAGATCATCGTCACGACCATTCAGAAGCTGGATGTTTTCATCAAGAAAAATCGGAAACACGATATCTACAACCAGCATGTAGTCCTTATTTTCGATGAGTGTCATCGCTCTCAGTTTGGCCAGATGCATCGCGCCATCACCAAGCACTTCAAGCGCTATCACATTTTTGGTTTTACAGGCACCCCCATTTTCTCCTCCAATGCACCCTTAGGAGGAAATCCAGCTTTCTCTACCACAGAACAGGTCTTTGGCGAAGAGCTTCACACCTATACCATTGTTGACGCCATCAATGACGGCAATGTCTTGCCCTTTCGGATTGATTTCATCAACACCATGAAATTGCCAGATCATATTGTAGATGAAAAAGTCTATGCCATTGATCGGGAGCGGGCCTTAGCTGCACCTAAACGAATTGGCGAGGTGGTGACATACATCTTGGATCATTTCGATCAGAAGACCAAACGTCAAAGCTCCTATACCATGACCGCCAAATGGGACGAGAAGTTAAAGGGGAGCCGTGAATGGATTGAAAGACGAGAAAAACGAATTGTTTTAGGCTTCAACTCTATTTTTGCAGTCGCCTCCATCCCTATGGCTATGAAATACTACCAAGCCCTTAAAGAAAGAATTCAGGAAAGGAATATTGATCTGAAGATCGCGACCATCTATTCTTTCGCCCCCAATGAAGAAGAGATCGAGGGTCTCCCGGTGGATGAAACATTAGATACCAATTTCTTAGACAAACCCTCGCGCGATTTTTTAGAAGATGCCATCCAAGATTACAACCAGCTGTTTGCAACCAATTTTGATACCAGTTCAGACAAATTCCAAAATTATTACAAAGATCTCTCTCAGCGAGTCAGGAACAGAGAGATTGACATTCTCATTGTCGTCAATATGTTTCTTACGGGTTTTGATGCCACCACCTTGAATACCTTGTGGGTGGACAAGAATCTCAGGCAGCACGGTTTGCTCCAGGCATTTTCAAGGACCAACCGGATTTTAAATTCAGTGAAAACTTTTGGTAATATTGTCTGTTTTCGGGATTTAAAAGAAGAAATGGATCGGGCCATCGCTCTTTTTGGTGACAAGGATGCCGGTGGGATCGTCCTTCTTCGAACCTACCGAGAATATTATGAGGGATACGAACAGGAGGGGCGTTGGCAGCCTGGCTACCGGGATCTTGTCGGGCAGCTGGAGAACGGCTATCCCCTGGGTCAGGTTATTCTTGGCGAATCGAAGCAAAAGGACTTCATTAAACTGTTTGGCAAGATCCTGAAAGTTAGAAACATTTTGACGTCCTTTGATGAATTTGAAAGCGATCAGTTGCTTTCAGACAGGGATCTGCAAGATTACCAGAGCATTTACCTTGATCTTTACCAGGATATCCGTGGCAAACAGGCGGTGGACAAAGAAGATATCAATGACGATATCATTTTTGAGCTGGAGCTCGTCCGCCAGATTGAAGTCAATATTGATTACATCCTCATCCTGGTCGCCAAATACAAAGACTCAAATTGCCAAGACAAGGACATTCTGACGGCCATTGACAAAGCCATCAATTCATCGCTTGAACTCAGGAGCAAAAAGGATCTCATCGAGAATTTCATTGCACAAGTGAACGTCGACACAAATGTTGATGAAGACTGGAAGGCCTATCTTGAGGAAAGCAAAGAAAGAGAAATTAAAGCGCTCATTAGCGAGGAAAATCTGAAAGAAGAAGAGACAAGGCGATTTGTGGATAACGCTTTCCGTGACGGCATCATGAGGACGACTGGTACGGACATCGATCGCTTGATGCCACCCGTTTCAAGATTTGCTTCTAACCAGCGAGCGATCAAAAAGCAAACCATCATCGATAAGCTTCTAGCTTTCTTTGAGAGGTATTTTGGATTGGGATAGTTGAGTGCGGCGGAATAGAAACCAATCGTCAGCGGAAGTTAAGGCCCAGCCCGTACGCAAGGTGGGCGCGAGCTGCCTAGCAAATAACCACTTTTTTGCGGAAATGGCAAGGTGGAGCTTTGATGCCACTTCAAAGTGATTGTTATCTATTCTGCTGAACATACTGCTACCATAATGGGTGCTTGATTCACACCGGATCCTGGATCACAATATATGTCGCTCTCGTCGACCCATCCGGTCGAATGAAATCAAATCCTCGCCCTATATAGATCCTTGCACGTTCACCACTTACTCTGACTACCCCCAAAAAGCGATCGTGGTCAGCCGTATGCTTGAAGTCCAGTAAATCTGGGAACCTCTGTTTAAGTTCCTGCTCGGCAGCATCCTGCCTATGCCTATCATCTGCCCGCTTTGTATGGATAATCACCTTCTCAAGTGTTTGGTGTCGAGAAGCCATTTGAATGTAGGGGCTCAGACGATTGACCAAGCGCTCACGGTCAAAAAGGTAGGGATCATGGATGGTCATCCGTTGAACAGGTTGAGTGAAGAAATCATCGAGTGTTGCTTCCAAATCAAACTGCCTGGTAGCTGACGCGTCCACATTGATGACTTTGACATGCTGCGGTGGATTCAGCTGATCCCAGGTTATCTCACGCGCCCTCATTTGCTCCCATTGCGTCAACACAGCATGGACCGCTTCTTTGTTGGTGGAAGTCAAAAGGCTTTTGACGCCAATGGTCTGATCAAGTCCGATCACCCCATTCTGACTTTTAATGATCCTCCTTTGCTCATGATGGGGATCCATAAGGAATGGCCAGTCCGGTATAGTTGAACGTTGATAGAGCTTCAATCCTTTGCCCATGAGAACTTGAAGATGAGACGCAATACTCATGTCCTCCGGCCTATCTCCTGGGAGTTCTTGTAAATACAGATGGATTTCACAACCTCGATTCAACAAATCGTTCAGAGTATCCATCCAGGTGTAATTTTCTCCCTTTGGATGTCCCAAAGTCATCTTAGGAATGGCCATAAAAAGCGCATGTGCTGCGTAACGGATCTTTTCATACAACCAGTTGGTTGGGTCGGACGCCACAACACGAACAGCTCCCAGTACTCCTATATCAAGAGGTTCCAGGCTGGCAATGAGTAAATCCAGAAATGCCAGGGCATCCTTCCGTTTGAGTTCATGGTGAAAATACTGATTTCCATAATCCCGCAAACAATGGTAGCAGCTGGTATCAGGCGCGCAATCATTACAGTTGAGGATATTTCGCGCTTCTTCCAAGACAAGATCCATGTGCTCCTGAATATTCTTCACATGTCCCGCGCCACCCGGCACATTATCGTAAAGAACAAGAGTCTGTTCCCAGTTACCTCCTATACCTCTGGGAAACAGAACACCATCGATATCCTGTCGTTCAATCTGAAGGGCATGGCTGGCTCCGTGCAAGATGGCGTAAAGCAGGGACAGCCAAAAGGAATGATTATCCGGTGAAGGGATGGGCATATCCCGGCTTCCCTCGAATCGGATGTGCAAGGTATTGGTGTTTTGGATATGGCCGAGGGAGTATCTATCTCTAGTCCCCTTGATTCCCTCGGTCAAAGCAAAACCTTTCAATGGAAATTCAAAACCGCTTCCGTATTTCCCCTCATTCACGAAGAGGAGCCTGCCTTTCGGATTGTAAGCCAGATAGACGAATTGATTATGTGCTTCCTCGTTCAGGCTATGCTCTGGTATCAAGGCAGACCGCATTTGTCTTGGTTCCACTTTCACATACTGTTTCGCAGGTTTTCCACTGTTTGGATCTGCTTGAAAACCTTCCGGTTCAACAAAAACCCGAACCTTAGACTTGTTGCCATAAGGTTCCGAACAGACAGAGCAAACCATCTGTGAGCGAGGTAGTGGAACGCCCGCTCCTTCGCTGATCTCAAGATATTGGCAATGTTCACATATCCTATACTCGTTTTTGGGAGGAGTGTCCCTCCAGAAAAGAGGTCGTTGGCTTGCCCATAACCGCTTATCTGCGACCACTTCAGAGCCAGGGGCATATTCCGTTATCGCCTGGCGAAGATCCCTGGTTAAACGCAAATCTGCCCGGTCACTGACCTTCCTTGGTAACATGAGCTCAACTGTGTGGAGAGGGAAAGAATAACTTGGCAAAACGCCATTTTCACTCAAATAATTGATCAGGTAGCCTGACGTATTTCCTCGCGACCCTCTAATACGACGCAATAGATTTTCAAAGTAGGTCCTTTCTTCACCCGCTCTGTCTCGTTCTGTTGAATCAAGGCTCATATCGGCGCTTGTTTTCGCAAGCTCTTCGATCTTCTTGTAATAGTAATCTGTGATCGGCCTATAATGACCGTCATTCACCTTCTGGAGCATATTGAAAAAACCATCCAAGCCGCTCTTAATGAAGGGTCTTAAGGTCGGTGGAAAATGTATGGCATAGGTCTCAAGCTGCTGATGGATGGATCGAGTGTTTGCCTCCGCCCACTCTTTTAGATGATGGAAATGGGGCGGCTCTGCTTGCCAGGTATCAAAAAAACCTCCACTTAAAGTAAGGCTTTCAATTGATGCTCCCTTTGCCCTGCGGTATCTCAAAAATTCACTTAAAAGAAGAGCATTGACATGCCTTTGAGCAATCAGCTCATTCTCGAGCGTGACCATGGGAACCCTGACATTTCCACTAATAATCTCAGCCGGGTTATGATAATAGGCCTGGTCATGGGGACGATCTGATGACCAGGTCATGATGTAGGCAGTTCCACTGGTCCGCCTGCCGGCTCGTCCTGATCGCTGGCGATAATTGGCGACCGTTGGTGGCACATTGCTCATCACGACTGTCTGTAGATCACCAAGATCGATCCCCATTTCGAAGGTTGTTGAGCAACTTAACATGTTGATATAGCCTTCTCTAAAACGCTTCTGGTAGTCTTCCCCTTTTTTGGGGCTCAGTTGAGCGGTGTGTTCTTCAACCCGAATCGGGATGAGAGCTTGTTGGAACAAATGGAAATAGTAATTCTCTTTCTGCTCCGTCTCGATATCGATGGCCTCCAGATCACCTCCACAATGTGGGAATGGGCAAGGTAGCGAATCCCCCCGATAGGAGAGGCGTTGACATTTTTGACACTTGTACCAGGTTTGGCGATTATCAAAAAAAAGCTTCCTGTGGCTTAACCGGTATCCGTCTGAGGAAGATCCCTCGAGCAAACCATTTGACTGCGTGATAAGCCAATCCCAAATAGCATTCATAACGTATATAACCGCTTCTTCCGAAGCGTCCATTCCCATTTTTTCTAATACACATTGGACATACCGTCGCCGGCCTTGTTTGGCAGTGACTCCGATCCAGCGCCTTTCCCATTTCCTTGGACTGCCCTGTCGAATAAAGCAAGGATGACCAATGTGCGAACCAAATTCAGGTTCATCCGCCATGATGCTGTTTGGCAGGGTAATGGCTTTGTCTCCTCGAAGTCCATCGAGTAAATAATTGACGAGAATCTCGGTATCTTGGTCTGAAAACCCGATCTGTCGCGCCAAGGCTGCAAAATCAGGTCGGTTGTCCTCTTGGTAATAGAAGACGCCGGCGAGTCCAAGCGATTCGAGAGAGAGACGTCTTTTGCGGCCCACCGTGAACTCTGCTAGAATTCGCTTCGCCATCCATATAGCCGCCTCACGGCTAACTGCTTGCGAATACCTCTCTTCATACATTTGCCAGTAATGCGAGTCTGAGTCATTTTGGAGGATTCGCTCCTCCCAGGCAATTTTTCCGCTCACTTGGCTCAGGGTAAAGAGATCCGGCGTTAATATCTCCCCACTCCATTCGTCCGGCACCAATGATTGCTTAATGGCCTCAGGGATGATGTGGCGGTAGTTGTGGCTGTTAGCCACATCCTGCAAAAAAGCAGCGAAACGGGCTGCACCCTGACGGCTGTCATAAAATGTCAGGAGTTTTCGCCCCTCTCCAGGAAGCATGCGTTTTAACTCGTCCCCAGATGCCGGTAACTGTCTATAAAGCTCGAAGGTTAAGTTTGCCAAAGGTCCCGTTCCTGACATAGAAATTGATGTTGCGATCTCCTCTTTGGCATGTGGTGCTTTGCTGCGACAACGGGGGCACTCCTCGAGAGATAAGATGGGGGCCCTTCTAACCCGTATAACACCTTTACGTTCTTCTGTTTTGACATGATAGATTTGGTATATGGGGATCGAGGGTTTAGGATCATCACAGGAACAATATCGGATTGCACGCCTACAGTTCAAACAAATTTGGATTTCCTCCGGCTCAAACGCATAAGCCACGTCGTCAGATTGCTCGTCGTCAGTGTCGATAGCTAAATCCCTTCTTTCTTCGAAGGGTTTCCAAATGAAATAATACGCCACATATCCTTCCCTTGTATGATCCTGGGCCGGAAGATACTCATTCGTGGCTTTTCGAAAATGGCTTACGAGAAATGCTTGACCGCATTCTCTGCATAAGTAAATGGGATAGACAGACGCCCCGCAACTTTCACAGCGATTAATCGGATTGCTGTAGATGCGAGACCACGGCACATCCAGGGCAGGATCCTTGCCGCTGCATTCCGGATTAATACAGGCCCACATTCCTTGAGGAGGCCGAGCAAAAATATGGTATTTGGCAGGCAAAAGGGCCAGTTGATTGGGACCTGATCTGGCGAGTGCACCAAGTTCAATGAGATGGAATAGCGCTTTCGCCTGATCCTGGTCGTCAAATTCCGGAAACAAGTAGGCTGCGGCTTCTTCAAACAAAACAGGAGCTTTTTTTTCGACTAGCCAGTTTCTCAGTTGGTTGATTTGTGCGTTGTCTGAAAGACAGGCATACAGGAAACTTGGCAGGCCCCCTTGATGTCGTTCCGCGATTTCAAGATCGTTGTCATTGATCAAGCCAATTTCAGCCAACCACAGAGCCACTTTTTCAATATCAGCGGTTTGAGCGGCATGGTTTCCGCTACCCGGCGATTCTTTTCTTATTTCCTCCAGCATGTCTTCGAACTGAGAGTTGAGATAAGACGACGGCTCTACCCTTCGAAGAGGGGCAGAGGAGTTGTCGAAGTGCTGAATCTCTTCTTCACCAAAAATTACATCATCGGGGGAAAATTTCTCACCAAAGAGCTTACTTGCAAACTCAACAGCTTGGTTCGGGTCATCATTGGCCAAGGTCGCACTTGTCGCGACACATAGAACATCTCCCTGTTTTTTGGCCAGTCTTTGTTTGAGCCTGCGGATCAGCATAGCCACTTCAATTCCCTGGGCACCGTTGTAGGTATGGGCTTCATCTAAAACGATGTACTTCCATAAGCCTGAATTAAAGATTAGGGCATCTTCTGGACGAATAAGCAAGTATTCCAGCATGGCGTAGTTGGTAATTAGTATCTGGGGGATTCGTCCCTGATCTCTTATCTCTTCTCTGCTGATGATCTCGTTGGGTAGTGTTTCTTCGCTTCGCTCTGCCCGATCGAGCAGTTCACCTGTGAATCTACCAAAAGTGATGTCGGTTCCTTTCAGCAGGACCCGCAAACGTTCCATCTGATCGTTCACCAATGCATTGAGTGGATAAATCAGGATCGCACGGACACCCGGTGTTTCGTCCTCCAGTAGATCATTCAGGATTGGAATGGTAAAACATTCGGTTTTTCCACTTCCAGTCCCTGAAGACACCACGATACTCGTATTCTCATCGCAGAGTTTTCGAATCGCCTTTTCCTGGTGCGAATAAAGCGGGGCACCAAGTGGAAGCGGCTCTGGCTTGAGCAGATTGAAGCAGGAAAGGGATTTAATTTGATCCGTTAAAATTCCCTCATCAATGAGGTCATTCAGACAAGCTCCCTTGATATATGGATAGATTAATTCCAGATAGGGACCCGTGAACAGGGCACGCGGCTCCTCGAAACTCTCTCTGATCTTCCTTGCCAGTTCAGGTTCTTTTCCATCCTTGTTGGCATCAAAAGTGGTCGTCAGATAATTAACGAGAGCCTGCTTTAATGTTTGCGTAATTTTGACGGCATTCATAAATTTCTCTCTTTCCTAAGAGGCCGCATGGATGAACAAGAGTTCCGCCCATGCGACGGCCCATTCCAACAGCTTAGGACAACCTTTTAGAGCTGCATCAATCAAAACCATCAGGTCATTGTCGGTAAGTTCTGTTTGTCCCAGTAGCCTAGTAAAACGAATCGGTTTATAGGCTTTGGTTCGAAGGATCATAGCCAGCAATAAGACATAGCGTGGAATACTTAGAGGAAGCTCCCTTTCTCTCAAAACCTCGAGCATCCGCGAAGCTGCGGCGTAGGGGGGTACCAGATCCCCCATTTCTTCCAGATAAGAGGAAGCTTGCTCAAGACCCTGGGAACAGGTGTAAAATCTCTTGCAGTCTAATTCATCTAATTGGCGATAAAGCTCACTGACCGCCACTTGGAAATCAAGGGTATCTTGCCAATAGACCGGCACACTCAGTTCCATGTCATCATCTTCAGGCCGAACGATCCTCTCCATTAAGGATTGAAGATAACCGGGTTGTACGGTCTCTTCGACTCTATAGGCATGGAAAAGACGCGCCATTTTTGATTGTGAAATGGTTGCTTCGAGCGGGTCCTCATTTTGAGGGTAAACAGTATCGAGAAACTGCTCCCGAACAGAAATGTCACGACCATGCTGATGGGCTTGGACAACACTCGGAGAAAGCGCCAGGTAAGTTCCATTTCTTGATGCAACTACTTCCCCGCAACCTCTGCATTGGTATGCCGGCCAAAGATCCATAGGATCCAGTTCTCCATACTTTCCATCAACCAAGGTTTGAGGAATTCTCATCCACAGTTGTACGTAATCATTTCGATTTGATGGTTTCCAGTACGCGGCAACCCGTATTTTTTCCTCGTGTATTTTGAGATCCACGTAACCTTTGCCGATTTGTCCCCCATACAAAGCTTGTTCAGGAAACACGTGCAATACCCTTTGGTGTGTTTTCGTTGTGAAGCGTAAGGGACACCCCAGTATGGCCCAGGCGGGCAAGAGCTTTCTTTTTGGATCTTCCAGCTCTGGTACATCCAGCCTGTTCACTTTCTTTTGGATCCATTCAATCTGTTCCAATACATTTTTAAGTCCGTAGCTGTCGTCAATCCACGTGAGCAGGTATGGTTGGGGAGAGGTGAGCGCCTGGAAAAGTGTTCGCGAACGATCCGCAGTCAGTTCAACAACCATAGGATCAGCTTTTTCGGATGGATGGACGGTTTGCTCGAACGCGCGGAACGCTTGCGATACCGCCAAAATTTCTCCGCTTGCTACAATCTCCAATAGGTAGAGGCCCGGCACCAACGTAACAGGCAGGGTCATCTCATCAACCAAGGAATGAGCCTTATAGATTGTCTCTACGGAGGTAGAAAATTCTTTGTTACGCACTTGAATGATATATTCTCCCTCAAGATCACGGTCACGCGCTGTGGTAAACTGCAGCAATGAATTTTGATAGGAGATATTCGTGATCCTGATGGATGGTCTTTTGATGTAGCTAAATAGTTTCCACTCATCGTTTCGGATCCTAATCACAGCCGAAGGTTGAAGCAGCCTGCTTTCTTGTAGCATATCTCTTAGAACAGTTTCAGATAGGCTCACTTCGAGTTCCCCTTGAGCATTCAAGTATTCGTCCCGAGGACTTAGCCCTTCCACAAACCATGTGTATTTTTCCCGAGGCTTCCCTCGAACATGCATCTGAATGTTCTCTTCCTGGTCTGAAAAGATATGATTTTCGTCGCCTCCGCCCACGATCCAGGCTGCGACTCGATCGACCTCCCAGCAAAAATGGATAGGGTGGTTGTCCCAGTAGATATCAAAACGGCACTGCCGGCCCCGAACCATAGGCCATAAAATTTCTACCCGGTCTTCAAAATGAAATTTTTTAGTTTCTTCATTGTCATAAGGCTGGATGTCTTCAGAAGGCACCCCCTGGATCGCGATTTTTAGCGGGTGTTGACGTGAATAGCATGTAGCCGGATCAGGTTCAAATATTTCGACTGTGTCGGGCAACCAGGCAAACTGGACAGGTTCATCCAGGATTGATTTGAGATCGAGCATCAAATCAAATAAATACGCGCCGGGGTCAGCAATTATTGGGGTCAAATCAAGAATACAACCAAGATCCGTTCTTTTCAGCCAGCCACGTTGTTTTAGGTCCGTGAGGTACCATGAATCAAGAGCTTTTCCATTTCTTCGCGCCCGAAGGATGTATTTCCTAAAGGATCGGCTATCAGGGTTGCAATTCATCTCCAACAAAATTGTGGGTGAAGAGAAGATCGGAGGCAGGCCTTTTGACATATTCTTCAACTTATGATCGCCCTTGAGAAGCGGGTTAACAGAAACCAATTCAGCTGTTTTGTCAAACCTTTGCTGGCCATGCGACACCAGGATGGCAGGAAGTTCAAGCCTGAAAAGTGCCCCATGCGTAAAACCCGCACTGTGAAGGGCTTCGGGTAAAGCTTTCAAGGCCACCTCGCAAGGCTGTCCTGACAAGTCTTCGAAGCGGGCTTCTCCTTTTGAAAAGACAATCCAAGAACCGTCTGCATCGATTACGTCACGTAACACAGCGACATTTCGGTCATGATTCATCCGAAAATACATAATTTCATCGGGCAAGGCTGGAACCGGTCGCTCCAGGATAATATCTTCCTCCTGTTCTCGACGTGATTTGTCCAAGTTGTAGTTGTCGGATAAAAGAATGATGCGCCCGTCTAAAAGCTCCCTACCCCGAATATCTTCCGGTTCCAATTCCCAAGTATTAGCCATTCTATTATTCCAAGGGTATACGATCTTAACTAGATCCCGGTTCCGGATTTCTTTTTCTTCGGGATGGGCCCATACAAGCATATCGGGTTTTGCCGCTCCCGCTGAACGAACATTGGCTAGATGCAGATAGAGGCCTTTTTCTTCGCTCCAGCGCCAGGTTAATTGAGGTGATATCTTGCGGAGCACCGATACTTTCGAGGGGTCCATTGTTAGCTTGCGGTAGATCACACGCCAAAGGGATCGCTCGAGTGTCGAGTTGAGAACTTTTGCAACCAGCTCGCTTGATTCTACTTCATTGAACAAGGAAATCGCGCTCGTCATCCGAGCGATCAGCCTGGCAGCAGCCTCTCGCGTTTCGGGTTTTCGGATAAAATCTTTGAGCCTTGGATAAAAGTAATTTAAAGATTTTTCTGTTTCCAGGATCTTTTGCAGCTGCTCTGGCGGATAGTGCATCAGGGATTTGAAATGGTCAACCAACCAATCGACGAAGGGCTCGTGAAGATAACGCGGAATAATTGCGTGCTGGTAAACGGGGCGCACAACATCGCCTTGGCTGTCGATATCGAAGGATAATCCCACTATCTCCATCAGGTAGTTGCGTGCGAATCGAAAGAGTTTTCGACTCACAATCTCAAAGTATTGCTGATCATCTCGATCCCACACTTGTTTGGCATAGGGCCCCCAGAAGGCTCTGGAATCCGTCTCTGAATATCTGGCAAAGAAAACCATACTGATCACGAATAGAGCTGGAAGGGAGTGCCTTGGATCAGGTTTTCCCTTGGATTCAGTTTTTTCTTTCAGATAAGTGACAAATCTTTCGAAAAATTGCCTCGAAATTGGCAACTCTCCTATGTAATCAAAGCGCTCAAGAGACTTTAGAAATAGTGCTTCCAGTTTGGGAATTTGTAGGAGCAAGAATTCTCCAAAATCGTCTGTTTCTAGCTTCACCAAAAACGTCTCTATTTCCTGATCGCCCAAATTAATCATTTCTGGCCGGAGAACCAGCCGTTCAAAAGGGCAAGGTTCGCGAGCTCTCAAAGCTCCGAGAGCAGGATCTCCAACATCTGAAATATCTCCCGTAAGATCGTGATCGAATGTGACGGTCGATTCAGAAGGTAGAGTATCAGCGCTCGGCTCTCGGGTTTTCCAGGAAACTGATAAATCAGTTGTGGTGGCAGCTTCTACAACCGTCCCTGGATCGTCAAACAGAGTACCTTCGAGGAAAGTGTTTTGTCTTCCCAAGTCTCCGGGATCCCGTAGAATGCTGATTTGCTCGAGGTTGTACCTTCTTTCAATTAAAGAGTTATGGGCAGTTTTAATGACCTCACTAAAGGTTGTGCTAGTCGATAAGGTATCCTCCATATCACTGTGCTCATACGCAGATTCCATGCCCGCAACTCTTAGGTCATGAAGCTGAGAATCATCTTCCACTATTGGATCAGAGTTGTCGGCTTCTGAATTATCTTTGTCCAGCGGCTCAGACGCCTTTTCGGGAAACGGTTTTTCCGTAAGAGTGGCGAGGTCGCCATCCGCTGGATCGTGTGCCCGCTCTTCTGTTTGATCAGTCTCAAGCGTAGATTCAACGGCTTCCTGGTTGACTGCGTCGTGGCGTACGTCTTCACACACAACTTCCTCTCTTATGGTGCCATCTGCCTTAGAAAAAAGGATGGTAGTAGGCAGATCCCTATGTTGCTTCTTTGTCTCTCCTCCAGAGAATAGTTCTATGGTGCTCAGCTGTTCCTCCGAATTTTGCCTCAGCCTCTCTTGTAGAAAATCTTCTTCTACATGCAAACGCTGGGCTGCTCTTCCAAAATTTGGTATCGATATTTGCTTTGATTGTTCCCTGAATGTGGAAAGATGCGTTCGAGTTCGTAAGTTGGGCGACTTCTTAATGGGATCCGAGGGAGGATCTTTCGGAGTCATCTTTCTAGAAAATGTGATTAATACAGACAGAAGTTTTCTTAGATAGGTCAAGAGTCTCATACGTCCACCCTACACATTGGTTATTTCATCGATCGATGACATGGAATTACTGAAACCTCAATCCCCTTGGTTAAGTCAAGCACCAAGCTTGCGAGGTAGTTGTTGATCGATGAGCGCCAAACCCTGCCTCTGTTTATACTATCACTTGAACATTTTCCTCACCCCTGCCAATTGTGTGCATCTAGGAGAATCCCAAAATCGCTGGGCCGGGCTCATGATAATGAAAATTACCCGCCAAATGTTAATTCACATCACTTTCGCGCCAAGCAGAACATGTGATGATGGTCGATGGTATCATTCTCTGCCCTGTAGCGACTGGGCAATTACCCCGTTATCCGTGGCAAAGGTGCTGGCCGTCCGTTGCCAGAAGTAATACAGAGGGACTTGGTTACAGGCAAAAGAGCACCATATCGAGTAAACGCATCTCCAGAAGCAAGGAATCCCGGGCAAAATTGAAAACCGGTCGGGTCAGCTTACCCATCTCCACAACTCTTTTCAGGGTTTCTTCCACATTTTGCCTTTTTCGCCTGCCTACTCCACCAGGCCCACTGTCTCGAGCACCTTCACATAAGCCACAACAAACTCCAGATCCCCCCCACCTGCCTCAATGATGACCTCTTTTGCAATCTCAAAAAGGCTCCTTTTCCCATCCATGTAGTACTGAATCAGAAGCTCTATGGTATAGGCATGCTTCACCCGGTCATGCTGCTCCTTCTTGTAGACTTTACAGGCCTTCAATAGCTCCTGGTCATGGGAGGCAAACTCCTCCAGACGAAGGATGGGAGACCAGAACTTGCGGATTGGAACCACCCGGTACTCTTCGGGAATCTCTTCAGGCTGGTATTTGTAATCCTCCTGGTCTGTCACCTTGAGATAAGACTTGAAAGCCAGCTCCATTTGCTGATCAATCAGTGAGCAGCTGTCCTCGACCATTGCTTCCAGCTCTTTTTGGTACTCATCCTGGTCAAAGAATCGCTTCAGGTCCCGGCAGGTCTCTTTGTGGAATCGTGCGTAATGCTCCAGTTCTTCGAAGGAATTCCCTGCCTCTCGCTTCTTTTCTGTTGCTTCAGCGCCTATCCTGGCCATATCCCTGCTTGCAAGCTCCAGGGCCTTGCCCAGGATGGATGGAACATCTTTCGGTTCCAGATTGGCCAGGCTGTATGCAAAAGACGCTGCCAGCGAAGCCGACTTGTGAAGGAGAAAGGGGTCCACCCTTTCCACCGTATCGGCCGATGTATGGTAATGCCTGTCCGGCCACTGGCCCAACATGGGGGCCGGGATATTGATGGTGGGATCCGACAGGATCTGGTGGTCGGAACCGGCTGAAAAGTCGCTGACGAAATAATTGAACATGGGCACCTGCCCCGTCATGTAGACGGCGGGGGTGTTCAGGGCAATTTCGTCCAGGCAGA
Source organism: Fastidiosipila sp. (assembly GCA_012511175.1). Classification (NCBI taxonomy): domain Bacteria; kingdom Bacillati; phylum Bacillota; class Clostridia; order Eubacteriales; family Oscillospiraceae; genus Fastidiosipila; species Fastidiosipila sp. The sequence continues at coordinate 17,480 of JAAZGO010000021.1, forward strand.
AGGCTGCCAGAGACGTCACCGGGGACGGCATCGCATGCGGCTGGGCGCAGATGGTAATTGGGCCATAACCTTCAGTCTGCCTGCCTCCCACCATGTCCAGGTTGAGGCCGGCCAGGATCTTTTTGTTTTGATTCTTCTCATCCGCCAACCAGGCATAGGTGCCGGCAAACTCCGGTACCAGGAGAATCCGGATGGTACGTTTTAATGGATCAAGGATCTTGTTGTCCAACAGATATTTCAGGCTTCTTGCCACTTCCATGGCCGAAGCGGCACCGCTGGCATTGTCATTGGCCGAGGGGCGGGGATGGCAAAGGTGGGAAACGATCAGGATCTCTTCCTCTGATTGGCCTTCCAGGAGAACTTCGACAACTTCGATATTTCCCGGATAAAGCCTGGAATCAATCTTGCATTGGGCTTGGGGATACCTGGGTTTGTTTGTATCTTTTTGGTGTTCCTCCTCCATCTTTTTGCAGAGCTTGGCCAGTTCATCCCCCTGCCTTGGTGTTAAGACAAAACCGAAAATGTTAGGCTCCGCCCTGCTGTCACGCCACCAGAAAGAAGAATAGTTCCTGGCATCGTAAAGGTCGGCCCGGACCCGGGATCCCGGAGCCTCCCGCATGTAATCCGAAATGAAACCCACAGCCCCTCTTTCTTCAAAAGCCCAGTCCATGTAGGGAGAAAAATCGTCCCGGATGAAAATCAGTTTGCCTTGAAGGTCCAGGTCCTTGTAATGTTCTTCCTCAGATCCTTTGTCCAGAAGGACGATGTCCAGGGAATCTTTGGAATAATCGCAGGGGAAGCTCTTTTGAATAATGGAAATGTTGTTGGCTTGAAAATCCGCCAGACGTTTCTTCTCCGGTTCAACCAGATCCAGGAAGGCTCCCTGGCAATCCCACTCGAGGAAGGACTTGATGGCTAGGTACCAGCGTTCCTCGTCAAAGGGGTAGGAGAGAAGCCTGCAGTCAAGGCCCTCCTTTTGGAGCTGCTCAGTTACCGCCTGTGCCGCTTCACGGTAGCCTGCAGAGGCCTGGATGCGGTGAAAGGTGGTAATCTTGCGGACATCGTTCAGGATCCGGTCACCGTCGATCTGGTCACTGATCAGGCGAATTTGCTTTTTCATGGCTTCTCCTCACTCTTTATGCTGCCGCCCAGGCCAATGGCTCCTTTGCCAAAACGCTGGCGGATCTCATCCACAGTCTTGTCCAGTTTCTCATACTTTTGCCGGTCCAGCTCATCAAAAAAAGACAGCTGCTCCACCGCATCCTCCTGGGTCACCAGGTTAGAGCCGGTGATGGTCATGCTCCTCACCGGTTTTCGTTCATCCCAAAAGCTTCGGATCAGTTCCATGGCCGTATCGGCGATCTCCCGGGTCAGATGGGTGGGGGAAGACAGGGTCTTTTGCCTGGAAAAGGTTTTGAATTGTGGGTCTTTCAGGGTCACGGCGATGACTTGGCACTTAAGGTTGTGTTTGCGCAGTCGGGCGGCCACCTGGTCGCAAAGGGGCAGGAGGCCCGCAAGAATCTCGGGGTAACCCACCAGGTCATGATCGAAAGTGGTCCCGTTGCCGACGGATTTCAAATCTTCACCGGCATAGGCCGACCGGACCGGACTGTCATCCCTGCCATTGGCATAGTCGTGCAGCATGCCGCCCGTCTTGCCCAGAAGGCTGATGAGGCTCTTCCTGTCCATGGCAGCCAGCTGGCCGATGGTGGAGACCCCGATCCGGGTCAGGGATTTTGCAGTCACCTTGCCCACGAAAAGGAGGCGGGAGACGGGCAGGGGCCAGAGGAGTGTTTTGTAGTTGTCCCTTGTGATCACCGTGGTGGCGTCCGGTTTTTGATAGTCACTGCCCAGTTTGGCGAAGATCTTGTTGAAGGAAACTCCCACTGAAAGAGTAAGGTCCAGCCGTTCCCTGACCGTTTTCCTGATCAGGTCCGCAATGGTTTGACCTTGGCCAAACAGGTGGAGGACACCCGTCACGTCCAACCAGCTCTCATCGATGCCGAAGGGTTCCACCAGGTCGGTGAACTCTTCATAGATGTCGTTGACCAGGCGGGAGTATTTTGCGTATTCATCGTGTCGGGGCGGAACCAAAACCAGGTTGGGGCATTTCCTTTTGGCCTGCCAGATGGTTTCCGCTGTTTTGACGCCAGTCTGTTTGGCCAGCTCATTTTTGGCCAGGATGATACCGTGCCGATGATCCGGGTTACCTGCCACCGCCATGGGAAGGTCCTTCAAATGCGGTTGAAAGACGCATTCCACTGACGCGTAAAAAGCATTCAGGTCACAGTGCAAAATGACAGGGTCCAAGGGTCCGGCTCCAAAGGTAAACTGAAAAGTGGTTTCTTTTCCATCTTCTCACAGAAAAGAGGCCGGAGCCATCCGTCATTGTTTTTACCTGATCAGCTTAAAGGCAGATCAAGCGCTTTGCCGAGGCCATGACCTCCGACAGGGTCTGCATGTTGGAAACAGAACCCACCTCCGGTTCTCCCAGCTCAAAGTAGTTGAGACAGGTGCCGCAGGACAGAAGCCGTGTTCCCTTGCATTCCAAGGTTCTCAGATCCTCCAGGACCGTGGAGTCTTTGGTCGTCAGCCGGACCCCCGCATTGATAAAGAGCAGGCAGTCGGGTGTGCGGGGCAGGTCGTCCAGGGTGGCCAGATAGCTTTTGATCAGAATCTGGCCCAGCTCCGGGGATCCCTGTCCCATGGTGTCACTGCTTATCAAAATGACCAGCTCAGTTTCTTTTTTCATCCTGTCGATTCATCCTCCTGGGTGGTAATGGGGTGTGGCAGATAGATGATCCGTTTGCCCTCCAAAGTCTTCTGATAGACCTCGATCCCGCCGATCAGACGGCTTTGGAGGATCCGTAGGGCCTCTTCAAGTTCTTCGGCCTCGACCCTCAGACAAATCCCGCAACCCACATTGATCTGACCGGGCAGGGGCATGACCCGGATCTTCAGTTTGGCGTCCATGAGCAGGCGTTCGGCCCGGATGGCCTGACTGGTGCTGGTGAAGGCAATGAGGTACTCCATCTTAACCGGCAATCCTCCTTAAGGCCTTGATGCCCTGGTCAATCTCCTCTTCCGTATTGAACCGGGAGAAGGAAAAGCGGACCATGCCCTGTTCTTCAGTCTTAAAATGCTGATGGATCAGGGGGGCGCAGTGGGCACCTGCCCGGGTGGCGATTTGGTCCTCTTCCCACAGCCGGAGGGCCAGATCGGATGAATCCATGCCTTCCAGGGTCAGGGATACGACGGCCAGCCGGGCTTTGGAAAAGTCGCCATAGACGGTGATCTTTTCCAGATCCCGGATACCTTCCTGGAACCTTTCGGTTAACCGGCTTTCTCTTTCCTGGATGCTGGCAAGCCCGGTTCGGTTGATGAACTCCACCCCTTTGAGAAGCCCGAAGAGGCCGTGACTGTTCTGGGTGCCCGCCTCAAAGACATCCGGCATGCGGGTGGCCTGATGCCGCTCAAAACTGTCGGTACCGGCGCCCCCCGTCTTGACCAGGGGGAAGGGCCGGTCTTCTGCGGCGATGATGCCGCCTGTCCCCTGGGGGCCAAAAAGGCCTTTGTGTCCGGTAAAACAGAAGATGTCGGCCATGTCGGCGGTCACGGGAATGGAACCCAATGTCTGGGCAATATCCAGGATCAAGGTGATGCCGTGCGCACGGCACCAGCTGTAGATGGCTCTTGCGTCATTGATATTGCCGGTCACATTGGAGCCGTGGTTGCAGACCATGAAGCGGGTATTGGGCCGGACCAGGCGGTCCAGGTCGTCCAAGAGCAGATTGCCCTTGTCGTCACAGCCCAGGATCCGGAGGTCACAGCCGGTAAGGTAAAGCGGCCGGAGGACCGAATTGTGATCCGTAACCGTGCTAATGACTGAATCCTGTGATTTGATCAAACTGCGGATGACCAGGTTGAGGCCCTCGGTGGCCGAAGAGGTAAAGGCTACCTGAAGGGGATTGTCCAGGCCGATCAGTTGAGCGATGCCTGCCCGGGCATCGAAGACGGCCCGGCCGGACTCCATGGCGGCGTCGTAAAAGGACCGCCCCGAATTGCCAAAATGATCAATGGCGTACCGGACGGCCTGTCCCACCTCCGGGGGCCGGGTCAGGCTGGTCGCCGCGTTGTCAAAGTAGATCATGGTTCACTCCGGAGTCATTATCGCACGAAACCAATTCTCAGTCCTGTCCTTGACAGCACGGCATAAGGTCGTGTCACGACAGACAGAAACGGGATTGCGTGGATCAGCCTTGAGGTTTTAAGTCCCGCCGAGCAGATTGGCCCCCGTATCTTTATCGAAAAGATGAATGACCTCCGTATCAAAGGTAAAAAAGACCGGTGAACCGTATTGAAAACTGGCCCGGTGCGACCAGCCCTGGTCGGGAATGATTGCCACCAGCGATTTTTCTCCCTTTTTTGCATGAAGGTGAATGGAGCTGCCCATCATTTCGGAGACGTCGACGGTTGCGCTCATGTGCGCCAGGGATTCCTCCGACAAAGCAATGTGTTCGGGGCGGATGCCGAGAATTACTTCGCCTCCCCGTACCTTGCCTTCTTTAAACGCCGCTTGCATTTCATCGCAAAGCGCGATCTCATTGCCGTCGACCGCAATAAAGTATCGACCCTCTTTCTCTTTAAGTGTGACCTCAAAGAAATTCATCTGCGGAGAGCCGATAAAGCCCGCCACAAACAGGTTGGCGGGGTGGTCGAAGACTTCCTGCGGGGTGCCGGTCTGTTGGATCAGACCGTCTTTCATGATCACAATGCGGTCGCCAAGCGTCATGGCCTCAACTTGGTCATGGGTTACGTAGATAAAGGTTGTGTCGACTTTCTGGCGCAGTTTGATGATTTCGGCCCTCATCTGATTTCTGAGTTTGGCATCCAGGTTCGACAAGGGTTCATCCATCAAAAAGACCTGCGGTCTGCGGACAATCGCCCGGCCGATGGCAACCCGCTGGCGTTGGCCGCCTGAAAGAGCTTTCGGTTTCCGTTTCAGATATTCCGCAATGTCCAAGATATCCGCCGCTTCCCGAACAGCCCTGTCGATCTCGTCTTTTGGCAGCCTGCGCAATTTCAGCGCAAAGGCCATGTTGTCATAGACGGTCATGTGGGGATAGAGCGCATAACTCTGGAACACCATGGCGATGTCCCGGTCTTTGGCCGCCACCTCATTGACCAGCCTGTCTCCAATGTACAATTCTCCCGCGGTGATTTCCTCCAGGCCGGCGATCATCCGCAGGGTCGTCGACTTGCCACAACCTGAGGGGCCGACCAGGACAATGAACTCACGGTCTTCGATATCAAGGTTAAAATCCTGGACTGCAATGAAGCCCTTTTCTGTGTATTGAGAATTTTTTTCTCTCCCCTCCGCTGGATCGGCCTTTCGTGCCTTGCGGCCCTCGTCCAGGGGATAAATTTTTTGCACTCCCTTCAAGGTCACTTGCGCCATCTCAACACCCCCTGCCTTTGTCAGTTATTTGATGAAAATCTCTTCTTTTTTTTATTATACGCAATACGGATCCGTAAAGCCGTGATCCAACAGTTTCGTAAGCACAGTCCTTAAAACAGGTGCCGGTTAGCCTGATAAATCTTCTTGAAGGTGACATGATTTTCTTTGTATATTTCCACATTTTCCCAAACAGGGATCACCGGGTCGCCGCTTATCCCGACGATCTCTCCGCAAGCAGTTGCCAGATCGGTGTAGTCGCCATTGGCAATCATGGCGCAAATAGCTGCTCCCAGGCAGGCGGCTTCTGTACTATCTGTCGTGAACACGGGGACATCCAACATATCAGCCAGTATCTGCTTCCACAGACTGCTCTTGGCGCCGCCTCCGCTGACAATCAGGGAATGAGGTTTTCCGCTGACAAAAGGCAGGCACTCGTACGCATCCCAAAGCGAATAGGAAATCCCCTCCAAGACGGCCCGGATCAGATCCTCCCGTGTATGGCCAAGACCCATGCCCCAGAAGATGCCTCTGGCGTCAGGGTTCATGTAAGGGGTCCGCTCACCGCTGATATAGGGCAGAAAAAATAAACCTCTGCTGCCAGCAGGTGACTTGCCGGCCAGTTCATCCGCCTCCTGGAAAACAGTGAGATCGAAACAGTTCCTGAGAGCCCAGTTGAGGGCGAGGCCGGCGTTGAGAACAGCACCCAGATAATACCAACTGCCCGCCTGGGCGTGACAGAAAGTATGGAAGCGGAGTTCCGGATCCGGAGTGGGTGTGGAGGTCGGCACCAGGACTTGTCCTCCTGTTCCCAGAGTCAGAAGGGGCTGATCGTCTTTCAGGACGCCGTTTCCTACAGCCTGCATTGGCTGGTCGCCTCCTCCAAAAACAACAAACGTTTGTTTTTTAAGGCCCAGCTCCCCGGCAGCCGCCGCCGTCAACGTGCCTGCGATGTCACAGGGCCGGTGGCCGGGATCAGGGAGCAATCTGCGGTCAATATCGAATTGCCGGAGCATTTCCTGGCTCCATTCCTCCCTGATCACGTCGTAAAGCAATGTACCGCAGGCATCTGTAGGCTCTGTTCCAATAGCTCCTGTCAGGCGGAAACGCAAATAGTCTTTGGGCAGCAGGACCTGGCGGATCCGCCGGTAGGCTGCCGGATCATTGGCCTGCAGCCAAAGCAGGGAACTCAATTGAAACCCTGCGGCAACCGGGTTTTGCACCAGGTCAGCCAGTTCCAGGGGAGAAAACTGACGGTATACCTGTGCCACCTCCGCTTTGGATCGCTGATCGCACCATATGATTGCCGGACCCAGGAGCCTTAACTTGTCATCCAGAAGCACTGTTCCATGCATCTGGCCCGATAAGCCGATGCCGGCAATGTCATGGCCATCGATACCCGCACCTTTCAGCGCCAGCCTGACGGTCTGGATTAAGGCCCGGTACCAGTCCTCCGGATCCTGTTCAGCGTGCGACGGCAGAGGAGTGTAGATGGGATAGCCTTGGTAGGCACTCTCCCAAATCGCACCCTGCCCGTCTGTCACAATGGTCTTGAGACCCGTTGTGCCCAAGTCGATGCCCAGATAAAAAGGCATGACACCCCTTTCTCAGCCCACAGTAAAACTGGCCGAAGGATTCTGCAGCAACCTGTCGAAAGCAATAACGCTCGCGCCTGCCAGGATGGAATCCATATCGGGCGATGCTGCACGGATCTCCAGCCCGCGGAAAATCTCATCCACCAAATAACGCTTGAGGACCTGAGTAACTGTGTCGAGGAAGAGATCCCTTTCGAAGATGATTTTATCGCCAAAAACCACCGCGTCGGGGCTCATGGTGTTGACCAGGCCGACAACGCCAAAACCCAGGTAGCTGACGGTTTTTTTATAGACATCAAGCGCTGTCGGATCCTTTCCCTTCACTTTCTCGATGAAGTACTCCTCCGTGATCTCTTCCGGTTCCAGCCCTGAGTTCAACGGGTTTCCAATCACATCCCTGTAGTCATTGAGCATGGCTTTCAGGGTGCCATACAGTTCCAGGCAGCCCAAATTGCCGCACTCGCATTTGGGACCGAACACATTGATGCTGGAGTGACCGAATTCCCCAGCGAATCCATCACGGCCCTCGTAGATACTTCCGTTGATTACCATGCCCGCGCCAATGCCCTTGTCAGCTGCAATAAAGATCAGGTTGTCGTGAAACCCTGAACTGCCAAACCAGGTTTCCGCCATGGCGCCGCAAACCGCATCATGTTCGACGAAGGTATCAATGGAGAAGGCCTGCTCAAGTTCCGCCTTCAAGTCCACCTTTTCCCATCCGGGGAACCCGCTCATGAGAACAATCCTGCCTGTCCGCTTGTTATAAGGTCCCGCTACCGCCACCCCGATGCAGATCGGCTTGACGTCACTGGCATGGATCATCCCGTTGACGGTGTCGAGCATTCGGGCCATGGCGGCATCCACCCCCTCGACCGCCTTGACGGGAATCCATCTGTAGTCATACTGTCTGCCGGACATATCAAAGAGCGCGCAGGCGATGTAGTCGCGGTTGACCCGGATGGAAATGCTACGGTATTTCGCACCCTGGAGCTCAAGCCGGCGCGGCCTGCGGCCTTTTTCCGTCGCGATCCCTTCTTCTTCGGAGACCATTCCCCATTCAAGGAGCTGTGCGATATGTTTGCCCACGGACGCCTGGGTCAGTCCCGTTTTTTTTGCCAGCCAGACTCTTGTGCAGGAGCGGTTCCTGACAAGGTAATGCAGGATTAACGATAAGTTATTCTGCTTCTGCACAAATTGATTGACGCCGTGTTTCAGTTTAATTTGCCTTTCTCTCGCATGTGACATTATTAAAAGCTTTTGAATATAACTCGTCTGTTTAGGATATTATCATGCCATTGGGCCACAAAGTCAATCGTGCAGCGCTCTGGCTTCTCTTTTATCTCCTTGATATCGGTCATTCTGCACAAAATTCTGTTGACATTTCCCCTGTCCGGTTCTATAATCCTTGCAGACTTATGGCTGAAGGTGGAGGCAAAACCCTGCTTTAGTAAACGAAGTTTATTTTCTAGGAGACGATTAGCGAATGAAGTTCAACATGCTCAACACCATCAAAGGTTCTTTGATGGAGAATTTTTATCCATCAGGCTGGGATCTGCAGAAGATCCGTGCCTGCCTTGGGACATCACCCGAGGAAGCCATGCTGAGACAACCCTTCTGGCATCCGGACTTTCAGGTGGATTCTTGCGAAGACAGACCTGAATTTTACGTGAAGCTCGGATTTGAAATCGCCTCACAGATCAAAAGGGCCAGGGAGGAGAAGACCAAACTGGCTTTAGTTTTGCCTGTGGGGCCCATGGAACAGTACAACTGGGTGGTGTATTTCCTCAAATACTGGAATGTGTGCTGCGACCATCTTTATTGCTTCAGCATGGATGAATGGACCGATGATCAGGGCAACTCGACTCCCGGTGATGAGATCGGATCTTTTCAATTCGCCATGGAACGCGGTTTTTTTGGCAAGCTCGGCCAGCTGACGGTCCCCCGCGATCAAAGATTTTTCGCGACCAGGGAACTCTTGCCCTTCTACCGGGATAAGATTGATGCCATCAAAGCGGACGGCGGCAAGTTGATCACCGTGTACGGAGTCGGACGCGATTTTCATGTTGCTTTTTGGGAACCGCATTTCGGCGATGATTATGATTCCGATGAAGAGTGGCGCCAGGCTACTCATCGAATCGCAGCCCAGCTTCATCCCTTATCCATCGAGCAGAATGCCATTTTGAGTTATAAAAGTGACTTTACCAGCGTACCCTGCCGGGCAAACACCATTGGTCCGGGGATTTTTTTGGAAAGTGATTACTGCATTGGGGGTGTGGACGCTATCTTCGACTACGGAGCCGCCACCGCCGGTGTGTCTTTGTGGTGCACGTTGCGCCATGGGCCTTCCAGGTGGATTCCTTCGTCCTACATGCCCACTTTGCCGGGCAAGTTCTTTTTTGTCGAGCAGCTGGCCGAGAAGATTGTCGTCAGCGAGCACTGAATGGTTGGAACGGCGATAAACGCGCCGATGGAAATGAGAGAAAAAACCTAAGGAGGAAAGAAGAATGAAAAGAATACGGATCGTGATGAGCTTCATCCTGGTGATGGTCATGCTCTTCACTTTTACCGCATGTGCCAAACCCGGGCCTGCAGGTGGTGAGATCACTCTGAACGCCCTGTTCATGAAACAGGCAGGTTACAGTGAAGATGAAGTTACAGCGATGACAGATGAATTCATGGCTGCCAATTCTAATATCAAGATCAACCTGACTTTCGTCGCCTATGAAGAATTGGAACCCAAAATTCTTGCGTCTGCTGAAAGCGGTGGCTACGACGTGGTCCTGGGCGATTGTATCTGGCCTCCCGCCTTTGCCGAAGCCAAGCTGGTCCTCGACGTGACTGACAAGGTCGAGAAACTCGACCTGGACGACATCTATGAGGGCGCTCTGGACTCCTGCAAGTATGAAGGCAAGTACTACGGTCTTCCCTGGCTGAACGATGTTCAGTACCTCTTCTACAACGAAGCCATGCTCGAGCAGGTTGGAATCAGCAAGCCGCCCGCCTCCTGGTCGGAGATGTTTGAGTTTGCGCAAAAGATCAAGGATGCCGGCATCGTGGAGTACCCGGTTGTTTCCAGCTGGGCGCAGGCAGAATGCATGATCACAGCCTTCACCGTTATCGCGGGTGTTCATGGAGGAGCCTTCGTTGACGCCAGCAACAACCCGACCATCAACAGCGCTGAAAATCTGACCGCTCTCGAATTCTGGGTTGAGAGCTTGAACAATGGACTTATCAACCCCACATCGATTGAAATGATTGAAGACGACGTGCTTAACACCTTCTGTGCGGGGAATGCCGCTTTCGCAGTCAACTGGACCTACATGAACAGCGTGATGAACGACCCCGAACAGTCGGCGGTTGCCGGCCAGTGCAAGATTGCCATCATTCCCGGCGAGGGAGATATCGTCAGCGCAACGGTCAATGGCGGGATGCCCCTCATGATCACAACGGGCTGTAAACATCCTGACGAAGCCTGGGAATACATGCTCTATCTGTCGTCAAAGGATGTTCAGGCCAAATACTGCGCCAATGCCCTGCCTATCTGGAAATCCCTGTATACTGACAGCAGGGTCATTGAAACGGCTGGCGCGGATCTGGTTGAGGCTTCGGGAACCCAGTTCCAGTATATCGAGAACCGTCCCATGGTACCCTATTACAGTGAACTGTCTACCTTCATGCAGGCAGAACTGCAAAGGGCGCTGCTGGGCAACGTCAGCGCCAAGGACGCACTTGACAACATGCAGCAAAAGGCACTTGATCTTGCTGCCAAATAGGGTTTGCTTGTAACCGACTTGCCGGGGCAAGCCTTCGAACTTGCCCCGGCTGCTTCGCGTTTCATGATTGACGGAGGCTGGATTGAAACGAAGACGGGAAGAACAACGATACGCCTGGACTCTTATCTCTCCCGCCATGGTTGTGGTTTTCGGGGTTATCATTGCGCCTCTCTTCGCCACCCTGGTGTACAGTCTGGTACACTCCGACCTCATGAGTTCTCAGTACGGAGAGTTTGCCGGACTGCACTTCTATCTAAGTGCCTTGTCTTCCAGGGAGTTCTGGGCTGATCTTTGGCGCACCCTTGACTTTACCGTCGTTTCCATCGTCCTGGAGATAACCTTTGGACTGCTTATCGCCTTACTCCTCAACGAGCGTTTCCCCGGTGTCAGATTCCTTCGATCCATCATCATTATCCCCTGGGCTCTGCCAACGGTGGTCAGCGGCAGCCTGTGGAAACTGATTTTCCACGGTGAATACGGGGTGCTGAACGAAATTTTGCTGCGCCTGAAGCTTATCCCGAATTTTCGCAGCTGGCTCGGAAACCCGGTTACCGCCATGCGCACCATCATCATTGCGGATGTGTGGAAGATGGCACCACTCTCCGTGATTTTTTTTCTTGCCGCCCTGCAGAGCTCCAACAAGGATATTCACGAGGCTGCCATGGTGGACGGGGCCAATGTATTTCAGCGGTTCTTCAAGCTGACGCTCCCCGACTTGATGCCGACCATTATCATTGTGGCTGTGATGCGCACGGTCGATAAGTTCAAATCTTTCGACCTCTTCTATCTGATGACCCGGGGAGGCCCGTCCAACGCAACCCGCACGCTTATGTACGACGCTTATTTGAAAGCTTTCAAGCATCTGAATTTCTCGCAGGCAGCTACCTACTCCTACCTGATTGCTCTTTTTGTTGCCCTGATGACACTTGCCTACGTAAAAATGATGAGAAGGGGCCGTGAAACCATATGAGTGAGGATCTTCCATAATGTCCAAGAGGAAAACCCGTCATAAGATCATGTGTTTCATGTTCGGCGTCCTGGTCGCTGCTTTGGTTTTGGCTCCCATTATCTGGATGTTTTTCACCAGCATTATGTACCTGAAGGATTTGACCGCGCACCCGATTCGTCTGATACCAAGAGATATCACCTTCTACCGCTACCAGCAGATCTTTCAGAGCAAAAGAACCAGCGACGCGGCTTATGTGTTCAGGCGGGCCTTGTATAACAGCACCATCGTCGCCGCCTTTGTCACCGTTCTCTCGCTGATCATCGGCACCTTGTCGGCGTACTCATTTGCCCGCCTCAATTTCAAGGGTCGGAGCAGTCTCATGCTTCTGGCCCTGTTTACCTACATGCTACCGCCAGTCGCCCTGGTTATCCCCATGTACAAGATGTTCAATAACTGGGGGATTCTGGACTCCCGGTTCGGCCTGATCATCCTCTACCTCTCCTTCACGATCCCTTTCATCATCTGGGTCATGCAGGGGTTCTTCGGGAGTATCCCCAAGACTTACGAGGAAGCAGCCGAGATCGATGGTGCGTCCCGGTTGCAGACCCTGCTTTATGTCTTCGCGCCCATGGCAAGGCCGGGCGCCATCGCGACAGGCATCCTGGCTTTTCTCATGAGTTGGGACGAATTCTTTTATGCGCTCGTCTTCACTTCCAGCCTTTCTTCAAAGACAATCACCGTCGCAATCGCCGAATTCAACGGCAAGTTCACAATCGACTACGGGATGATCTCCGCGGCCGGCATCATCGGCGCCTTGATCCCAGTCGTCATCACTTTGGCCTTCCAAAAATACATTGTCATGGGAATGACCACAGGCGGGATCAAGGGCTAGATCACGCGATCTTATGGACCCTTGAACAGGAGTCTTCCAGGTTCAGCGAATCAATCTTCCCGGATTTCTCTACGGGCTTTCTAGCCAAAACTCTCGTTGGAAATCTCCACCTTTACGCCGTCAAAACAGGTCAGTGAAGGTACCAGGATGGCGTAGGGCTCCCGCCCGTAATAATGGGAGGAGCTGCCGTAGGGCACCGTGTGTTTTGACATCCACTGGAGCTTGTCGCCAAAAAGTTCCTTCATCTTTTCTGTGAAACGGACATTGTAGGGCAGCTGGATGGAGCCGTCCTTTTTCAAAAGGAGGGCGCCGAAGCGGGATATCGCTGTCAGCTGCCCCTCGCTGGGATTGACCGCGTTCATGTAGTGCATGAAAGGCACGTAAAGGATATCCTCTTCACGGGGCATTTGAGCCAGCTCCTGAATGGTTTTGACTTCTTCCGTCCCTCCCTGGACCAGAATCGACAGGTTATTGACATCGTGGCCGGTCGCTTCCTCTTGGAATTCGTCTGCTGACTGCTGATCCCAGATGAAGCCCGTCAGTTTTCCCTGGTCAATGATTTTGCGTCTGTCTCTTGTCCTGCCATAAAAATCGACCGGCATGGCAAAGGTTTCCTTGAGCGAAGGATCCTCCGTCAGGGTAAAAAGGGAGGACATGACCCTTTTCCCCACATCGGTTTCCCTGAACATGGAAAAACCGCGCTTCATCATGCCGCCCTGGTAACCCAGATAGCCCAGGTAGCCAAGGTATTCGGCAACAGCGGCGGGACCCATGACCACCTTGCAGGGGCCTTCGGGGATCCGGGTCTCCTCTTGAGTCTGGTAAAGCTTTGAAAGCCATGAGAGCCGGTCATGGAGGGCCCGAGCGTCCAGGTCGTTCTTTTTATAGACGAACTGCTCGGCATTGATTTCCCATTTTCTTTTTTCCGAGGCCAGAACCAGGGTGATGCCGATATCGCTGGCCCGCCAGTAGACCACCTCCGGCGTGGCCGTCGAGATGGCGGCCGTTACGGCAGAACCGGATGAGAAATTGCCTGACAGGAGGATGTCATCGCTTTCCAGGCCCTGGGTCGCCTGATTGACAAAATCCACGACCTCACGGCTGGTCAGCTGTTCGACGGCCGGGTCATAGCTGGCCTCGGAGATGGAGGTCTTCTGGATATTTGGCAGGCTGGGCTGGTAGGACAGTTTCGAGGCAAAGGGCAGCATGCGGATGGCTTTGTCCACGGTGGCCCGCATGGCCTCAAGGTCCTCCTCGTCAGCCGTCAGGCTGGCGGAGGCCTGTTGGTGGTCTCCGATGGCCATGACCTCCAGTCGGGTAATGGCTTCGTGGGAATTGAGCGAGACGGCCGAGTTGGCATAGCGGACCATGCGGCTGTCTTCCGAGCTCCACCTGATCTGGACCCGGGCGCCCTGCTTGAGTGCGTGTTCTCTTAATTCTCTCAGTTTTTCTATGACAGCTTCAGGTCTCATCCTAGTCACCTACCTTCACATGGTCAAAACGGCAGACGGGGACGCCGTGCCCCAGCTGCATGACCTGGCCGGGAACCCCTTTGCCGCAGTTGTCCACGTACTGGACCTGCCAGGTCGACTCATCGCCAACGGCGGAGAGCGAGCGGTAAAATTCAAGGGTCATGCCGCTGTAGGAGCAGTTTTTCAAAACATGCTTCTGCTCCCCGTCCTCAATCAGCCAGCCGATGTCGGTGGCAAAATGGAACTGCTCGCGGTTGGAGCCGATGGACCAGCTCTTGTCACCGGAAAGGAGCAGGCCTTTTTCCGTTCCCTTGATAATGTCTTCCAGGCTGCCGTCCTCTCCCGGATCGATGTTGATGTTGGTCATGCGCTCCAGAGGCACCCGGTTGAAGTCGCAGGCCCGGCAAGCACCGCCGGAGCTGTCAAATAGCTGCCGGCCGGCCTTGTCATTGGCCTCGGTCACCATCTGCCTGGAGGTCAGGGCCCCCACCAGGATGCCCTGATCAATCAGCATGCGGTTCTGGGCCGGAACGCCGTCATCGTCATAGCCAAAGCTGCCGGGCGAGTTGATCAGGGTGGCGTCGGCCCGGGCGTTGAGTTTCTTGGAACCGTACTGCAGCTTTCCAAAATCTTCCAGCCTGACAAAAGATCCTCCGGCGTAGGAGAGCTCATAGCCCAGAATCCGGTCCAGCTCCAGGGGGTGCCCGATGGTCTCGTGAACCTGCAGGTACATCATGTCGGGCAAGAGGATGACTGACAGGCGGTCTTTGGGGCAAGCCGGCGCTGTCAGGAGTTGATTCATCTCCCTGACGATCCGCTCCGCTTCACCCTGCCAGTGGTCACGGTCCATGGTCTCCCAGCCCCGGCTGGGGCCGAGTCTTGGCGGCAGGTATTTTCGCTCCTGCTGGACCCCGTCCGCGTCCATGGCGGCCACCTGGATGCTGGGAAAGATGTCGATAATCCGCTTTTCGATCTCAGCCCCTTCAGAGTCATAATAGTGAACTGTCCTTTTTGAAGTGCTGATCATGACCCGCCGCTGCTGGACGCCCGGCTGGTCAATGAAACCATCCAGTTCTTTCATCAGGGCCAGTTTGTCTTCCAGCGGGATCTCAAAGGGATCGGTCTGGCAGGGGCTGTCAAAGCAGCCCTTAACCGCCTCCTTGTCGGCCAGGCGGATGGGCCGTTTAAGGCGGCCGGCGGCCGCCCGGGCATTTTCCAGTGCCCGGTCAAAAGTGGCCTGGATGTCGTTCAGGCTGGACGAGGCGGCAAAGCCCCAGGCACCGTCTGCCAGCACACGGACGCCAAATCCGCTTGTTTCGGAACGGTTAAACGCCAAAAGGTTGCCGTTCCACATGAGGAGGAAGTCCTCCTCTTCCTTGGGGTAATAGCGGACATCGGCGTAGGAGGCGCCTTGGTCCGTCAACCGTCTGATCTGGTTTTTCCAGTCAAGAGTCATCGGTTTGCTCCTTTGTTTGCGTGTCTTGTTGACAAACGCGAGGCCTGTTTCATCCTGTCAAGTGTAACAAAACCGACCCCGGCTCTCAATGGAAGCACAAGGGCTTCGTGCTATACTTTTGCCTATGCAGGGGTGTGCCGAAAAGCAGCCGCAGCGGTGGAAGGGAATCAGCGCGGCATTTTTGAGCGGCCAGGCCGTTTCCATCCTGGGTTCTGGCCTGGTTCAGTTCGCCATCATCTGGTTTGTCACCATGCGGGCCAACTCCGGCACCGCCCTCATGATCATCACCTTGACCTCTTTCATCCCCCAGCTGGTCATCGCCCCTTTCGCAGGCGTCTGGGCCGACCGGCACGACCGGCGCTGGCTGATCATCCTTTCGGATTCGGGCATCGCCCTGGTGACCCTGGCCACCGCTATCTTTTTCCTTCTGGGCTACGATCGGGTCTGGATGATTTACATCGCGGCCGCCATCCGGTCCCTGGGCGGCGGCATCCAGAGCCCCGCCATTAAAGCCCTGATTCCACAGATCACGCCGCACAAGGAACTGGTACGGATCAACGGGCTTTACAGTACCCTGGACAATGTCGTTTTACTGCTGTCGCCTGTCCTGGGCGGCGCGCTCATCACCCTCTTTCCCGTCTGGATCGTCTTCATGGTCGACGTGGCGACCGCCGCCATCGCTGTCTCCATCATGCTGGGTCTGCCCGTCCCCCATCAGCGGACCGGCATTATCACGACGGCGACCGGCCGCCGGCCCCGCCTGAAGCCGGGAACCACCTGGGGTTTCCCGACACCGGAGGAACTGGAAATTGCGGCCGCCGGGGAGGACCTGGAAGACGTCTCTTTGCCGCATGAACCGGTCACCCGCCAATTCCGCAGGGGTTTCGCCTATGTCGGGACCAACCCGGTCATCCGCAACCTCATGATCATTTATGCCCTCTTCATGGTGCTGCTGTCCCCCATCGCCACCCTCTTCCCCCTCTTCATCAGGCGCCACTTCGACGCCCAGGTCTGGCGGGTCTCTGCTGCCCAGACGGCTGTCTTCACCGGCATGGCCGCTGGGGGCCTGGCCGTATCGCTCAAGGGCCAGTTTAAAAGCAAACTCAACACCATCCGCATGTCGGGCTTGCTGGTAGCGGCGGGAACCCTGGGCCTGGCCTGCTTCGGCCTGGTCGACTCCCCTCTCTTTGTTCTCTTCATCGCCCTGGCCTTCTTGTTGGGCATCATCGTGCCCTTCTACACGACAGCTGTCACCACTTTTTTCCAGGAGCAGGTGGAGCGGGCCTACCACGGCCGCGTCTTTTCACTGCTTTACATGGTCGGCTCCGCAGCCATCCCCCTGGGCGCCGCCATTTTCGGCCCCCTGGCCGACCTCTTCCCCATCGCCTATCTGCTTTTGTTCACCTCAGCCGCCCAGCTTCTGATCCTGATCTTCTCCTGGAAAGCAGTTCCCAAGGGCTTCCGGGAGTAGTTTTGGGTTCGGGCGTTTTTTCCGGCGTAATTTGCTATACTATCGCCTGGATCGACAAATTTCAATTTGTGATTTTGAATCAGGAGGATAAATAAAGATGACAGAACTATGGATTGAGGCCGTAAAGGCAAGAGAAATCCTGGACTCCCGCGGCAATCCGACCGTTGAGGCGGAAGTCTATACCGTAGACGGCTCCATGGGCCGCGCGGCCGTGCCCTCGGGCGCGTCGACCGGCGCCTACGAGGCCGTTGAACTCCGTGACGGCGACAAGGAACGCTACCTTGGAAAGGGCGTTCAAAAGGCCGTGGACAACATCAATTTCACCATTGCTCCCGAGGTCATTGGCATGAATGTCTTTGACCAGGTTGAAATCGACCGGGTCATGATCGAGCTGGACGGAACAGACAACAAGGCAAACCTCGGAGCCAACGCCATTCTGGCCGTTTCCCTGGCCTGTGCCAAGGCAGCGGCAGCGGCCCTTGACCTGCCCCTTTGGCAGTATCTCGGCGGCCTTCGGGCCCATGTCCTGCCCGTCCCCATGATGAACCTGATCAATGGCGGCAAGCACGCTGACAACAACGTCAACCTGCAGGAGTTCATGATCATGCCGGTCGGCGCCCCCTCTTTCAAGGAAGCCCTCCGCTGGTCAGCTGAAGTTTTCCACACCCTCAAGGGTCTCTTGAAAAAAGAAGGCTACGCGACGGCCGTGGGTGATGAGGGCGGATTTGCGCCCAACCTGAAAAGCGACGAGGAAGCCATCCAGTGGCTGATCCGCGGCATCGAGGCCGCAGGCTACAAGCCGGGCGACGATTTCTTTATCGCCATGGATCCCGCCTGTACCGAGCTCTGGGAAGAAGCCAAGGCTCAGGGCAAGGAAGGCTACCTCTTCTGGAAGACTGGCGAGTTCAAGACCTCGGACGAGATGGTCGACTACTACGAGATGCTGGCCGACAAGTACCCCATCATTTCACTTGAGGACGGCTTGGCAGAAGATGACTGGGAAGGCTGGAAAAAACTGAATGACCGCATCGGCGACCGCGTCCAGCTGGTGGGCGATGACCTCTTCGTCACCAATACCGAGCGGCTGGCCCGCGGCCTGGAAGAGGATGCCGCCAGCTCCATCCTGATCAAGCTCAACCAGATCGGCACCCTGACAGAGACCTTTGATGCCATTGACATGGCTCAAAGCAGCGGCTGGACAGCCGTGGTCTCTCACCGCTCCGGCGAAACGGAAGACGTTTCCATCGCCGACATCGTAGTCGCCATGGGCGCCGGCCAGATCAAGACCGGAGCGCCATCGAGAACCGACCGGGTCGCCAAGTACAACCAACTCCTCCGTATCGAGGAAGAGCTGGGAGAAGCCGCTGTTTATGCCGGCTGGGGGGCCTTCCACCTGGACCGCTGAACAAAATTGTTTTCGCGCCTCTGAGCCGCTCTCCCGGGAGCGGCTCTTTTTTTACAGGGTCTGCGTTGCCCGGGTCACCGTGATGATAAGAACGGCCCGTGCCCAGGGAAAGGAATCCTTGATTTTCTCGTAATCTGGGCCTTCCGCGCGAACCTCCCCGTTTCCGGTAAGCAGGAATCCAGTGCCCCTGTAGGTCAGGCCCTGAACCTCCCGGTTGGAGATGGAGAGCTTGACTGTGCTGTCCACGGCCAGGTTTCGCTCGGTTTCCCGCATCCCTCCCACAGGGAGCAGGAGCCGGTTTCCTTCGATGCGGGCATAGCTGTTCCAGGAGTTGGCCAGATGAGCGCCATCCTCGCCCTGGGTGACCAGAGTCAAGGCGGCGTCAGGCGGGGAACTTAGCACTTCAATCAATTTTTCACTTATCACTTCCATGCCTCTTTCATAAGCCCGTTATGTTTTTTCGATCAGTTCTTCCTGCCTGTAGTCTAACGCTTTCTGCCGGTTTTGTATTGACGAAAAACCCTTCCTTGTATAGTGTGAAGCCATCAGCAAAACTGCTGTCACAACCCATTTTCAAGATTGACGCCTCGCGTCGGGAGGATCGCCATGGCCAGCAGCAACTCTTACCAGGAAGACGGCCGGAACGCCCCGGAAACACCGCCTCCGGGCTACCCCCCGCCACCTCCGGCTTACCCGCCCCCACCGCCCCAGGCTTATCCTCCCCCACCCCCTGGCTGGCAGGGCTACCCCGGCGGTTACTATCCGCCGCCGCAAGCGCCCAAAAAAAAGCTCAGCAGCGCCGCCATTACCGCTATTATTCTGGCCGGCGTCATCGTCTTGGGGGCTGCGGCGGCTGCCGTCTACTATTTTGTGCTGAAAAAAGACAAGGGACCTGAACCCACCTGGCCCACGACAGAGACCCGGCCGCCCAGAACCACGGCGCCCACCGAGACCGAGCCTGTGGAAACCGAGCCGCAGGAGACAGAGCCGGAAGCGGAGTTGTCGGTTTACGCTGAACGGACACGAACCCTTGATCCCTATGAAATCCAGCACCTGGGGGCCAACCCCGTGTATTATTACCAGCACCCGACGCTGGACATTGCCATTGATCTGCGGGGAGAAGAAGAAGCAGCCCGCATGATGTATGTCTTCCCCACGGAAACCGGTTTTACGGTGACCCACCGCCAGGCCATCTCCTATGCGATTGGCTCGCTGAGAGACTATCCGGGAGGCATGGACGTGGAATCCATCACGGTCCAAATTGATCTCCTGTCGCCTGAGGAAGAGCAGGCGGAGATTGCCGCCATCAGCACCCGCCGCCTCGAGGGGGAGGAGGTCCTGGTCGAATGGGTCCGCGTCAAGGACGGCGCGCTTTACGTCCGTGACAATATGGCCGGCGGCCCGGACTCCGCCTGGTACGCCAAAGAACTCTACAATAGCTCCGTCTTTTTTGATCATGTCTATTTAAGTCATCATCTGGTGGAAAGTGCCCAGCCGGGGGTTCAGGTGGAAGAGACTCCGGGTGACGCCAACGCCGAATGGGCGGAGATCGTCAGCCTGCTCCACACCAACCCCGCGGAATTTGAGTGGCGCTACAGCATGCCGCCTTATTCAAGGGATCCCCGGCCGGCCGTTGGCCTGCCCAACTGGGCCTTCCTGGAGGATCTGTCCACCGTGCCTATCTATGAATACGGCGCCCTGGACCTGAATGGAGACGGCTTCTACGAGTATCTGGTTCACTGTTGCTGTGATTCTTATGAGTATGGTCCCGAGCGTTACGGCTATTGGGTTGTCTTCACCGAGACGCCCTACGGTTTGCGGCTGATCGGTTTTTGCGGTTCAGGCGAGGCCAATCTCGTGTACAGTGACGACCACTTCTATTTTCTGGGGGCCCGCGGTCAGTACGGTGACAACAGCTTCTTTGCGGAAGAGCACAGCATCCCCGTGCCCGCCACCTATTTGCGGCCGCTCGAATACACCTACTTCACCAATCTGAACGAACTGATTATCATGGAAAGCGAGGGCGACAGCCTGGATCCGTGGGCAAGCTGGGTGATCGTCCCTAAACATTTCACCAGCGATGAAGGCTACGAGTATTTTGACTACTACGTGATCAACTCCTTCGAATTCTGGGGCGTGGTCGGAACGCTGGACGGGGCTCTGTCAGACAGGGCGACTGTGGTGCCCATCCGGACCCCCTATACAGTGCCGCCCGGGGAGACCGTCGTTCAGCTGCAGGATCCATATCGCATGCGGAATTTTGTGGACTATCTGGACAGTGAGTTCCACTACTTTCCCTTCGCTGAACAAGACTGGGACAATGCGGTTTCCGTGTCCTCGGTTCTGGCTCTGGGACCGCCGTTGACCGAAGACAAAGTTATGTCCCTTTTGCCCCACCCGGAACTGCTCGATTATTAGTCTCAGACTTTTGTTCTTGTCAGGGAGCCGCCCCGCGCGGCTCCTTCTTTGCCCTTTTATAGCTCCGGGCCTTGATAAGAGCCGCTCATCAACAGTTGACGGGAAGCCCTTCCTTATATAGTGTGTAGGCACAGCAGTACTGCAGTTTCCACCCTTTCGCCCAAAAGACGCCCGGCGCCGGGAGGTTCCCCATGGTCAGCAACCACTCCTACCAGGAAAACGGCCGAAGCCCCACGGAAATGCCGCCAGGTTACCCTCCGGCCTATTCGTCTCCACCTTACCCGCCGCCTTATCCGCCGCCTCCCGGCTGGGAGGGCTACCCCGGCGGCTACTATCCGCCGCCTCCGCCGCCCAAGAAGAAACTTGGCGCCGGCGCCATCACCGCCATCATCCTGGCAGCCATTGTCTTCCTTGGAGCTGCGGCGGCTGCCGTCTACCTGCTGCTTCTGAAAAAAGACAAGCGTCCTGAACCCACTCACTTTCCCACCACAGAAACCCGGCGGCCCCGGACCACGGCACCCGCCGAGACGGAGCCCGGGGAGACCGAGCCTCAGGAAACCGAGCCGGAAACGGAGTTGTCGGTTTACGCTGAATGGGCGCTGACCCTTGATCCCTATGAAATCCAGCACCTGGGGGCCAACCCTGTCTATTACTACCAGCATCCGACCCTGGACATCGCCATCGACCTCAGGGGAGAGGAAGAAGCCGCCCGCATGATGTTTGTCTTCCCCACGGAAAACGGTTTCACCGTAACCCACCGCCAGACCATCTCCTATCAGTTCAATTCTCTGAGGGATTATGAGGCCGGCCATGAAGCAGAAGGCATCACCGTCTGGATTGACCTCCTGTCAGAGGAACAAAAGCAGAAGGAGCTTGCCCACATTGAAGAGATCGAAAGCCAGGGCACAACGGTCAGGGCCGCCTGGGTTCCGGTACAAGGGGGTGAGCTGCTGGTCCGGGATAATTTTACGGCGGGCCCCGGCCCGGCCTGGACTGCCAAAGAACTCTATCAAAGCCCGGTCTTTTTCGATTACGTCTACCTGAGCCAGCATCTGCTGGACAGCCCTCAACCGGGGATTTCCATCAATGAAACCCCCTTTGATTCAGACGCCGAATGGGAGCGGATTGTCGGCCTGCTTCACTTCAACCCGGCCGAGTTTGAATGGCGTTACTGCATGCCGCCTTATGCCACGGACATCATGCCGGGAGCCGCCCTGCCCAACGCGGACTTCCTGACCATCCTGTTGACCAAGCCGATTTATGAGTACGGCGCTTTGGATCTGAACGGGGACGGTTTTATGGAGTATCTGGTCCACTGTTCCTGTTACGCAACCGGGGATTTCCCTTATTATGGCTACTGGGTCGTCTTTACGGAGACGCCTTATGGGCTCCGGCTGATTGACTTTTCTGTTGCCGGCGAATCCTCTCTTATCTACTGTGAGGATCACTTTTATTTCCTGGATATGGATGCCAGAGAAAACTTCTCCCAGCTCGGGGTCGAAGTGCACAGCATCCCTGTGCGGGCCGCTGACCAGCGTTCATTCGAATACATCCGCCTCACCGACCTGGGCAGCCTGATGGATGCTGAAGCGGCGGGGGAAGATATGGATTGGTGGAATCCGTGGGTGGTCGTACCCCAACTCTTCGTCTTCGAAGACGGCTATGAAAGTCTCTGCTTCCATGTGATCCAACCCCAGAAATTCCGGGGATTTATCGAGTCTTTCGATGACGTTCTGGCTGGCAAGGCTATCGTGATCCCCTTCCGGACACTCGATACCATGCCGTCCGGTGAAACTGTCATCCCCTTGCAGGATCCCTATCTCATGGGAGCCTTTGCGGACTTCCTGGCCGGCGCCTACCCCTACTTTCCCTTCACCGAAGAGGTCTGGATCAATGCGGTGCTGATTGAGGACATCCGGGCCCTGGGGCCGCCCCTGGACCTTGACAAGATGATGCCCCTCTTCCCCCGCCCTGAACTGTTCGGCTACTAGGCCCGCATCGTGGATCCCATTGAGGAGCTGCCCGGCGCAGCTCCTTTTTATTGGCAGGTAAAACCGCCGTCGACCCCCAGGACCTGGCCTGTGATGAAAGAAGCTTTGTCGGACACGAGAAAGGCCACGGCCTCAGCCACCTCCTGGGCCGTTCCGATTCGGTGAAGGGGTGTCCTGTCGATCAGGGCGGAAAGCTCTTCTTCCTTGAAGCCCCGGATCATATCGGTCTGGATAACCCCCGGTGACACGGCGTTGACCCGGATGCCCGCGGGCGCAACCTCCTGGGCCAGAGAACGGGTCAGCCCGATCAGGCCAGCCTTGCTGGCCGCGTAGGCCGCCTCACAGGAAGCGCCCAGCACCCCCCACATGGATGACACATTGACGATGCTGCCCGCCTTGTTCTGGATCATGTTGGGCAGGACGGCATGCGACAGCAGGTAGCCCGATTTCAGATTGGTTGCCAGGACCCGGTCCCAGGTCTCCTCGGGTGTTTCTGTCAAAAGGCCCCAGGAAGCCAGTCCGGCATTGTTGACCAGGACATCGATCCGGCCGGTTTCCAGAAGGGCGGCAGCCACCATTTCCCGGACGTCCCTGGGATTGGCCACATCAGCCCGGAGCAGGGTCGCCGCACATCCTGTCTCACGGAGCCTTGCCAGCAGGTCTTTGGCTTCCTCTTCCGATCGGAAATAATTGACCAGGACATGATAGCCGTCGCGGGCCAGGGTTTCGGAGATGGCAAGTCCGATCCCGCGCGCGCCGCCTGTTACCAATGCCGTTTTCTGCCTGCTCATGGATGGCCGCCTTTCAACTTCTGGACCCCTGCCCGGGAAGGCTTGTCCTCTTGTGACTGTCCCGTTATTGTACAACACTCTCAGGCCGGCCTTGCGGGTGTTACAATGAAAGGAAGAAACCTCGGAGGAGAAACTTTCGATGACGGTTCATGACAAAGTTGGCCGGCTTCGCGCCTGGATGAAAAAGGAGGGGCTTGATGCCTGCCTGATTGGCACAGCTGACCCTCATAACTCGGAATACGTTGCCCCCTATTACCAGGCCAGGGCCTGGCTGACCGGTTTCACAGGGTCGGCAGGCACGGCAGTTGTAACTGCCGGCAGGGCCCTGCTATGGGCCGATGGACGCTACTTCATCCAGGCAGAAAAGCAATTGGAAGGATCACCCTTCGAGCTCATGAAGCAGGGCTCCCCCGGCACGCCGGGCCCCTGGGACTGGCTGGCGGAATCGCTGGGTCCGGGCCAGTGTGTTGCGGTTGACGGCCGCCTGCTCCCCCAAAAAGAAGCGGAGGAGCAGGAGGAAAAACTTGCGGCCCGCAGAATTTCTCTCGTTACTGACCTGGATCCGGTCGGTCACCTGTGGGAAGACCGGCCGGCTCTGCCTTCCGGCCCTGTTTTTCATCATGACCTTCAATACACCGGCTGGGAAGCGGCGGACAAGCTTGCCGCTGTCAGGGAGAAGATGAAGGAGGATGGCGCAGCTTACGCCCTCTACGTGGGTCTGGATGATGTCGCCTGGCTCATGAATTTCCGCGGAAGTGATGTTCCCCATAGTGCGGTTGCCATGGCCTTTGCCCTGATCGCGGAAGAGGAGGCCTTTCTTTTTATCGATCCGGTGAAAGTCAACCGTGAAATGGCGGGCATTTTCTCAAAACAGGGGATCACCCTTTTGCCCTATCAGGAAATCGGGGAAAAGCTGCAGGGGCTTTCCCCGGGCCTGCTGGTCACCGACACCGGGCGGACAGGCCGGTCCCTGATCGAGGCCCTGCCCGGCCATGTCAAGGTCCTGGCCAGGAAAGATTATCCCTACCTGATGAAGGCCGAGCTGAACGAGGTTGAGCTCATGTGCCAGCTCCGGGCCGGCATCCGGGACAGCGTGGCAGTCACGCGCTACCTACACTTCGTGAAGACCCGGGCAGCCCGGGAGGGCTTGAGCGAGATTGAGACCGCAGAAAAGCTGGCCTCCATCCGCCGTGAATCCGGGAACTTCATCATCGAAAGTTTCCCGACCATCTCAGCTTACGGGGCCAACGCTGCCATGATGCATTACCAGGCAAGCCCCGAAGCGCATAGTCTCCTGGCAGAGAAAGGCTTCTACCTTGTCGACTGCGGGGCCCAAAGCCTGGATGGCACCACCGACATCACCCGGACCGTCTCCCTGGGTCATCTGACCGAACAGGAAAAACGCGACTACACCATGACCCTGAAATCCCATATCGCCCTGGCTTCGCAACCCTTTTTGCGGGAGACCAGCGGTGTGGCCCTGGATGCCATTGCCCGGTCGGTCATGTGGCGTTACGGGCTGGACTACAAGTGCGGAACCGGTCACGGATTCGGCTACCTCTCGGGTGTCCACGAAGGCCCTCAGCGGCTGACACATAATCCCCGGGCTGGCAGCTATGGTTTCCGCGAACATATGGTCATCACCATCGAACCCGGCGTTTACCGCCAGGGCAAACATGGGATACGGCTGGAAAACGACTACCTGGTGCTCAAGGCCAATCAGGCGGTTGCATTCCGGGATGGCATGCCATCGCTCGTCGAGTCCGAAGAGCTCCTGAACGAAGACGGCGATGTCTTCCTTCGTTTCCAGACCATGACCTATGTCCCCTTTGATCGCCCGGCCATTGATCCGGCCCTCCTCACGCTGGAGGAAACAGCCTGGCTGAACGATTACCACCAGTCGGTACGAGAGGCGGTCATTCCCTCTCTTGCGGATGAGGACCTGGTCCGTTTTGTCCTGGACCAGACAGAACCCTTGTGAAGGAAGGCGGGCCATGCCAGCAAAAGCGGACACTTCCAAGATGGCCGGTGCGCCAACCCAAAGCCCCGTCAAGCCGGCGACCATCACGCTGACTCAGGATGAAACGCTGACGCTGGAGCTGGCGGCAAGCGGGCATCTTGACCACTTCCGCGACATCCGCATGGCCGTCGCGACCCCGCAAGTGCGGCTGGGAGACGTTGAGGCCAACGAACAAGAGATCCTGGCCCTGATCGGCGAGGCGGCTCAAGCCGGGGCCGATCTTCTGCTTTTTTCCGACCATGCCCTGACCGGCATGACCGCCGGGGATCTTTTCTTCCAGCGCATCCTCCAGGACACCTGCCTGGAGAGTCTGGCCCGCATCACGCGCGCGACAGCCGACTCCCACCTCCTGGTCCTTTTGTCCCTGCCCCTGCGCCTCGAACAGCGCCTCTTCAAAGCGACGGCCATCCTGTACCATGGTGAAATTGTAGGCATGACACCCGCCTCTTACCTTTCCCATGAAGAAAGACGCTGGTTTTCCGACCCTCTCTCCCCCGACCTGGAAGATCACCAGGCATTCTCCTGTGAACTGATCGCCGAAGCCGGCAAGGGTGAGACCGGAGACATCATGGAGGTCAGCCTTCCGCCGGCCGAGTGCCCCACCATCCTGCGTCATGCCATCGACGAACCTCTTGTGCCCCCGAAAAAAGGTGAATGGGACGGCTTGTCGGGCTTTGACTTTTCCCTTTGTGATATCAATGCGGAGAATCTGCTGTCTTTTACCTTTCAGTTTGTCAACCTTTGCACCGTTATTCCCTGTCTGGCCGTCCGCCCTTCGCTCCTGCCGGGCCAGCTCCATGACTGCCGGGATGTCAGGCTCTTCAATTTCGAGCCGGCTCACGCTCTTGACGCTCTGGCACACGGTTCCATCCCGGTAGCAGCCATCGCCGACGGCCGGCCTGAGTGGACCGGCGATTATCGAAGGCTCAAGCGGGAATTGATCCGACGCTCACTGCGCGACCACAGCATCATCCTTTACGCCGGGGCCGGCCAGGGGGAATCGGTCAGCAACGGTGTTTACGCGGGTCACAGGCTGATCATCTCCGACGGCCGCGTCCTGGCTGAAAGTGATCCCTACACAAGCGGCATAACCCTGGCTGACCTGGCAGCAGGAGACCTGTTCCGCCTGAGAAGCCAGGCCGGCACCCGCTGGGATATCCTGAAAAACGGCAAGGAAAAAACCGAAAAGGACGAGCCGGACAAGCTTCCCTTTTTGATGCGCAGTCAACTTGAGGCCGCCAGCCTCTATGAAGAAACGTTGGCCATCCAGGGCCGCGGGCTATCAGGCCGGCTCGGGCTCCTGGGCGCCAGGCCCGTCCTGGGGCTCTCCGGCGGCCTTGACTCCGCCGCCGCCCTCCTGGCCTGCCTGGAAGCCATGCGGCTGTCGGGGCGGCCTCCTTCGGACATCCTGGCTCTTTCCATGCCGGGGCCCGGAACCTCGGAAAGATCGATCAAACTGGCCCGCCAACTGGCAGAGGCAGCGGACCTCGATTTCCGCGAAATCTCCATCCATGAGGCCCTTGACCTTCATCTGAAGGCCATCGGATACAAGGGGAACCGCACGGATGTGACCTTCGAGAATGCCCAGGCCCGGGAACGGACCCAAATTCTCATGGACCTTTCCAACCTGGAGGGCGGGCTGGTTGTAGGGACGGGTGATCTGTCCGAACTGGCGCTGGGCTGGTGCACCTATAATGGTGACCAGATGTCCATGTATGCCATCAACGCCTCCATCCCCAAAACGGTCATCCGGGAGATGGTGCGCCAGGCTGCGGATTTTCTGGAAAAGGGCAAATCCCCCCTGATCAGCGACCGGGAACGGGCGCTCGCCGCAGCTGAAGCCCTGCGTGCCATCCTGTCGCGGCCGGTATCACCTGAACTCCTGCCGCCTGACAAGGACGGCGCCCCCTCCCAGCTGACGGAAGAGGTGGTAGGTCCCTATGAAGTCATCGATTTTTTCCTTTGGCATCTGGTTTTCGGCGCCAAAAAACCCTCTGCTGTGCTCAATCTCGCTTGGAAAGCTTTCGAAAAGGACTTTGGAAAGGAAGAATTGGCCAGTTGGATGGAAATTTTCATCCAAAGATTTTTCCGCAATCAATTCAAGCGCACGGCGTCTCCGGAGGGGATCCAGGTCTTTCCCAGACGCCTTGTCCCGCTCACAGCCTGGCAGATGCCGGGTGATGCCATGGCTGATCTTTGGATTGATGAGGCCAAAAACCATTTTGAGGCTCAAAGAGAATAGGTGAAAATGATTTTTCAACATGCATTCTCTGAATAATCAACAAGTTATCAACAGCATTTCGCAGGTTTCCTTCTTCCTTTTGCAGAAAATAACCGCCCGGTTCACAACTGTGCGGGAGCGATTGACTTATCCACAAAGTTATTAACAATTCACAAGCTGCATCTCACAAATTGTTAGCCGAATTTTCTTCGGACAATCCTGAAAATGCCCGAAAAATCAGACATTTTAGCCTTTCACGGCTTGCTTTTTTCTGGTAGCATGTAGAACACGATCATTTCGTAAAAGAAGAGGCATCAGCATAGCGGAAGGGGACGTATTTTTCCAAGATGGCAAGAAAAAGCGCTGATTCGATCTGGAGTTCTGTCTGCCAGCAAACCTTGAGCAAAGAGATTAACCCCCTGACCTTCAACACCTGGTTTACCAATGCGAAACCCTACTTGTCCAGCGAGCGCACCTTCGGCCTTTCCGTCCCCAACGAGATTGCCATGGAATACATCGGCCAGCACCGCGAGCAGATCGAATTTGCCTTGAGAAACGCAACCCGGGTCCATTACGACCTGGAAATCGCCGTTCGGCCGGACGGCAGCATCCCCAGCAGAGAAGAACTGGAACGGCGTCAGGACACTGCTTTCGGTCACAATGGCTCTTTCCAGATCGGCCGGCTTAATCCCGGTTACACTTTTTCGACCTTCATCGTGGGCTCCAGCAATAGTTTTGCCCATGCCGCCTCTGTGGCTGTGGCTTCCATGGAATCCCCGGGCAATTACAATCCGCTTTTTCTTTATGGCGGGTCAGGTCTCGGGAAAACACACCTGATGCACGCGATCGGCAATCAGGTACGCCGGGACTTCCCCGACAAACGCGTCGTTTACGTACAATCTGAGCAATTCGTCAATGAATTTATTACCTGCATTCAGAAAAATGACTTCGAGGCCTTTCGCAGCCATTACAGGCTGGCCGACATGCTCCTGATCGATGACATCCAGTTCATTGAGTCCAAGGAACGCATGCAGGTCGAGTTCTTTTACACCTTCAATGCCCTTTACGAGTCGGGCAAGAACATCATTCTCACCTGCGACAAGCCGCCCCAAAGCCTGGCGTCCCTGACGGACCGCCTGCGCACCCGCTTTATCAGCGGGCTGACCATCGACATCCAGCCGCCCGACTACGAAACACGGATCGCAATTTTGAAGAACCTCTGCCGCACGCAGGGCGTAGACATCGCTTCCGATATCATCGAATACATCGCAGGGAATATCACTTCCAACGTCCGCGAAATAGAAGGCGCATTCAAGACGGTCAGCGCCTTGCAGATGATGGGTACTGACGTCACAGCCGAGGTGGCAAGGCAAGCCCTGCAAAGTGTCATTCAACCCGGCGCGGTCAAGGCCCTCGATTTCCCCTTGA
Source organism: Fastidiosipila sp. (assembly GCA_012511175.1). Classification (NCBI taxonomy): domain Bacteria; kingdom Bacillati; phylum Bacillota; class Clostridia; order Eubacteriales; family Oscillospiraceae; genus Fastidiosipila; species Fastidiosipila sp. Next base: position 46,817 of record JAAZGO010000021.1, read on the forward strand.
TCATGGAAATCGTGGCCCATTATTATGGCATTTCAGTCGACGACCTGAAATCACGCCAAAGGAGTCAGGACATCGTGGAACCCCGGCAGATTGCCATGTATCTCTGCCGCAAAAAATTGAACAGAACCCTCAAGGAAATCGGGACAGCCTTCGGCGGCAAGAACCACGCAACCGTCCTTCACGCCTGTGATAAAATTGCAGAAGGTATTGTGATGGATCCCGCGCTCTCCGAAACCATCAACAACATCGAAATGCGGTTGCAGTAATGAACAAGTTATGATCATTTGTTGATAATTCGTTGTCAATACCGTGTTGATCTTTTGTGGACAGGTGCGGGATTGTTGACAAGACGATTTCTCAACAAAAGATGCACAGATAATCAACGGTTTAGCAACAAGGCCAAAGGCCCTGCATGCTTCGGTAAAGGCGGATTTTTCACACAACTGACACCTAGAATAAGAAGAGGGTGAATTATCCAGGAAGGCAACAGGCAAAACGGGAGACTTGAAAATGAAACTGACATGCTCTAGAAATCTTTTAATGGAAGCCATCACGACTGTCCAGCGGGCCGTTTCAACCCGGTCAACCAATCCTGTTCTGGACGGCATCCTGCTCAAAGCCAATCAGGAACTGGTTTTGACCGGCTACGACAGCGAAACCGGCATCGAGTACCGGATGGAGGCCGATATTTCGCAAGCGGGAAGTCTTGTGGTGCCAGCCAGGGTCTTGTCCGAGATTGTCAAAAAACTTTCCGACAATCTGGTCTATCTTGCGATCAAGGACGGGACAGTTCTTGTGGTCGAAAGCGGCAAGAGTGTGTTCAATATCCGTGGCTATGCCGCAGAACAATATCCCGAGATTGAGTTCTTCGAAGAAGAAACGAAAATCGTACTCAATCAAAAAACCTTGCGGCAGATGATCAACCAGACAAGTTTCGCTGTCAGCACCGACCAAAGCCGGCCCATACTGATGGGGATCAACCTGATCGTCGAGGACGAAACCCTGACCCTGGTCGCCCTGGATGGTTTCAGGCTGGCTGTGCGCAGGGAAGCCATCCCGGGAGTGACGGCCAATATCAATATTATTGTCCCCGCAAAAGCCATGGGGGAAATCGCCAGAATTTTGTCTGAGACAGATGAGGAAGTGGTGGTCTCTCCTTCGCACAACTACATTATTTTCAGCAAGGAAAAGGTCAGGGTTGTGACGCGGCTAATCCGGGGGGAATTCCTGAATTACCGCAGCATCATCCCCCGTGACGCCGATACCAGCTTGACCATTGCTCCCGATGTGCTGCTTGCTGCAGTCATCCGGGCCTCCATCATGATTGACACCGAAGACCGCAAGTTCCCGGTTATCTTCAGTTCGCCCGACCACGAAACCCTGACTATTGAGTCAAAAACAGACATCGGGACCGCGAGGGAGGAGATCCCTGTGGCCTTGTCCGGCGACAAGATCGAAATCGATTTCAACCCGCGCTTTTTTATCGAGGCCCTGCGCGAGATCGAGGACGAACAAATCCTGATGACCTTCAGCGGCAGCCTCGGGCCCTGTTCGCTCAAGCCGGAAAAAGGCGATGAATTTTATTACATGATTCTCCCGCTTCGCCGCTAGGCCATCCATGCGCCTTTGTTCTGTCGAACTGATCAACTTCAGGAACTACGGGCACCTCCGGCTTTCTTTTCCCGGCGGAACGCACATTTTCCATGGCTCTAACGCGCAGGGAAAAACCAATCTGCTTGAAGCCATTTACCTTTGCACCTGCGCCCGTTCACACCGGACCGGCCGTGATGATGAACTGGTTCGCCAGGGAGAGGACTTTTACCGGGCATCGGTCGGCTTTGTAACAGACCGGGGGCTTTCAGAATCGGTTTCCATCGAATATCGGAGGCCACCTGAAAAAAACGGCGCCCCCTCGCGGATCATCCTGTATAACGAGATGGAGATAGGCCGGTTGGCCGACATGATGGGCCTGTTTCATGCCATTCTTTTCGCACCGGAAGATCTCCAGATCGTAAAGGGAGGTCCCGCAGAGCGCCGGAGATTTCTTGATATCTTGATTTCGCGGACAGACCGCACCTATTTTCTCGACCTGCAGGCGTATTGGAGGATTCTGGCTCATCGCAACCGCTTGCTTAAATCCCTTAGAGCCCGCGAACAAACAGAAGATGCGCCAGCCGGAAAGGCCAGCGGCCTCCCCGTCGATTCAGGCACCCAGCTGGATGTCTGGGACGAGACCCTGGCAGGGCACGCGGCAGCCATTTTGGAAAAAAGAATCCGGTGTGTCAGTCTTCTTTCCCAGTACGCCTCCTTGTCACTGCAACATCTGACCGGGTCAAAAGAGAGCCTCGAGCTGCATTACAAAGGGCTTGCAGGTCTGGTTACCGGCATGGACCGCCGGGCCATCGCCTCCCTCTATCTCGAACGGCTGATCCGGGCGCGGGAGGATGATCTGTCCCGAGGAAGCACTTCGCAGGGCCCCCACCGCGATGACATGCTGATCCTGCTCAACGGATCAGATGCCCGGGTCTATGCTTCCCAGGGGCAGCAACGATCCGCGGTTCTGGCCCTGAAAATCGCTGAGCTGACCATCCTGACTGAGATGACCGGTGAAAAACCGATTCTTCTCCTGGATGATGTCATGTCAGAGCTTGATGACGCCAGACGTTCCCGGCTGATGGAGGTGATCCGCGATCACCAGGTTTTTATTACCTGCACCGATCCGGATCCGACCGGCTCCGGCAGCGATCCTGACGTCTGGTCGGGGCCGGTCCACTTTTACCGGGTCAAAGAGGGAAAGGTTGAACCGGCGAAAAGGCCTGAAACGGCTTGATTTCAACTCTCCAACCAGGGGCAGCTGCGAGCCGTTTCAGCCGGAATATGATATAATTTCAAGTGAGCAAGCATAAGGGATTTCACCCTGAACCGGAGAAATATGTACGTACACATCGGCGCCGATGTTTCACTGCCAGCCCATTGGATTGTCGGAATATTTGATCTCGACCGCATCGCACCTTCAGGGGGAACGGCGGACTTGATGAGGCAGCTGGAAGAGGAGGGTCGGCTGGACTGGATGACAGCGGATCTGCCCCGTTCTCTGGTTGTCACGGTAGACCGTGTATTTTTGTCGCCTGTTTCGGCGGAAACACTGCATTCCCGGCTTGCAGGGCGGAAATAAAAGGCGGAAGGATGCCATGAACAAAGAACGTGAAAAAGATAAAAGCAGACCATCGGAAAGTCTGAAAGAAATGCTTCGAAGGGCGGAAGAAGACGCAGGATCCTCCGAAGAGGGGCTGGTCAATCTGGCTGAAGACGTCCGTGCGCTGACCGACGATTACGCCGAGGATGAAGAGTCACTGGCTGCCGTCCAGCTGACAGATTACGACACAAAATCAACCGCCAGCTATGAGGACCGTGATATCCAGGTTCTCGAAGGGCTGGAGGCTGTCCGCAAGAGGCCCGGCATGTACATCGGGGATACGACGGCACGCGGCCTCCACCACCTGATTTATGAAATTGTCGCCAACTCCGTTGACGAAGCTTTGGCGGGCAGGTGTGATGCCATTGAGGTAACCGTGCTGCCTGATCAGTCGATCCGTGTCGAAGACAACGGCATCGGCATTCCCGTCGGTATCCATCCGACCGCCGGCATCCCAACCGTGGAAGTGGTCCACACCATGCTCCACGCGGGCGGCAAATTCGGCGGCGAAGCCTATGGCGTGTCAGGCGGACTTCACGGAGTCGGCGCGGCAGTCGTCAACGCCCTGTCGGAATGGATGGAGGTGACAGTCAACCGGGACGGCAAGGCTCATTTTATACGTTTCGAACGGGGAGAGACGGTGACGCCCCTGACGGTTACGGGGGCGACTGATAAAACGGGAACGGTGACCACTTTCAAGCCGGACTCTGAGATCTTCAGCGAACTCGATGCCGATTTTGATCTCATGACGACACGCTACAGGGAGATGGCCTTTCTTAACCGTGATGTAGCCATCACCCTGATTGACGCGCGTGTGTCGCCGCCGCTTGTCAAACACCTGCATTACGGTGGGGGGATCGTGTCTTTTGTCGAATACCTCAACCGCAACAAGAACGTGCTTTACGATCCGCCCATTTATTTTTCGGCTGAACAGGACGGCTGCTTTGTCGAAGTTGCCATTCAATACAACGATTCCTACAGCGAAAATGTCTATACCTATGCCAACAACATCGCCACCATTGAGGGCGGCAGCCATTTGACCGGTTTCCGCTCTGCGCTGACCAAGACGATCAACGACTATGCGCGAAAATACAGCATCCTGAAAGAAAAAGACAAAAATCTTCAAGGCGAGGATATCCGGGAAGGCATGTGCGCCATTGTCAGCGTCAAGCTGAAGAACCCCCAGTTTGAGGGACAGACCAAGACCCGCCTGGGTAATCCGGAAGTGCGGACAGTCGTTGAGTCAACGGTCAACGAGAAACTCATGGTCTACCTGGAAGAGAACCCCCAAACGGCGCGGATGATCGCGGGCAAGAGCCTGGCAGCCTCTCAGGCCCGGGAAGCTGCCCGAAAAGCCAGGGATATGACCCGCCGCAAGAGTGCTCTGGACAGCAATGCCCTGCCGGGCAAGCTGGCCGATTGCCAGGAAAAGGACCCGACTTTCTGTGAACTTTTTATCGTGGAGGGAGACTCGGCCGGCGGCACCGCCAAAAATGGCCGCGAAAGAAAATACCAGGCCATTCTGCCCCTGTGGGGGAAAATGTTGAATGTGGAAAAATCACGTGTCGACAAGGTGCTGGATAATGACAAGCTGATGCCCATTGTCATGGCGCTCGGCGCCGGCATCGGCAACGACTTCGATCTGGAGAGGCTCCGCTATCACAAGATCATCCTCATGGCTGACGCTGATGTGGACGGATCGCATATCCGGACGCTGCTTTTGACCTTTTTCTTCCGCTACATGCGCCCGCTGGTTGATGCCGGGCATGTCTACATTGCCTGCCCACCGCTTTACAGGGTCTATCAGGATAAGAAGAGCCGGTATGCCTACGATGAGGAGGAGATTGCTGTGATTAAGGAAGAGGAAGGCTGGGACAATCCAAAACTTCAGCGTTTCAAAGGTCTCGGTGAGATGAATTCCGATCAGCTTTGGGAGACGACCATGAACCCGGAGCAGCGCAAACTCCTCCAGGTCCAGGTGGTCGACGCGCAAATAGCGGATGAGACCTTCACCCTTCTGATGGGCGATAAAGTGGAGCCACGCCGGGATTTTATCCGGGCAAACGCCAAACTGGCAACGCTCGATACCTGAATCATGCATTGTTTCACGTGAAACATTTCTGCCGGCTTTGGTAAATCATGGATTTTGAATTTTCAATCAAAGGCATTACCCTCGAAACAGACCGCCTGCAGCTTAGACCCTGGGAGCTTTCCGACCTGGATGACTTTCACGCCTATGCCCGGGTGCCCGGTGTCGGGGAGATGGCCGGCTGGCCCCATCACCGGTCGATAGAAGAAACCAGGACCATTCTCAGGCAGTTTATGGAAGCCGGGGAGGTCCTGGCCGTCTATCACAAAAAGGATCGCAAGGTCATCGGCTCGATGGGAGTCCATCCAGTCCCCCAGACCCTTCCCGAAGCTTTTCAAAACCGCCATGCCAAGGAAATTGGCTATGCCTTGTCCAAAACTTACTGGGGGCAAGGGCTGACAGCGGAGGCGCTTGCGGTTCTGGTCGGCTATCTTTTTCGCTTTACCCCGGCGACCCTGCTGGTTGGCTGTTGTTCCCGGTCCAATCATCAAAGCCGCCGGGTGCTGGAGAAAACAGGTTTTGCTTTTTCCCGCACCTTTGAAAGAAAGCGCGATGTTCCCTCCTCGGAGGCATCGTTAGAATTCCTGTTGACGGAGGAGGCTTACCGGGCCATGAAACGCGACCGTATCTCTTTTGAAAATGATTACAATGCCGGCTGCCATCCGGCCCTGCTCGAAGAATTAATTAAAACCAACCAGGTAAAAACGAGCGGCTACGGCCTGGACGCCTTCTGCGAAGAGGCAGCCCGCCTGATAAAAGAGGCCTGCCGCGCCCCCGGGGCAGACGTCCATTTCCTTGTCGGCGGAACACAAGTCAACCTGATCGTGGCAGCCGGCGCCCTCAAGCCCTGGCAGGGAATTATCTCGGCAGGCACAGGCCACATCAACGTCCATGAAGCCGGTGCCATTGAGGCGACCGGACACAAAGTGCTGGTGGTTCCGTCCCGGGACGGCCTGCTCGATGCCGCAGAAATTGACCGTTTCTGCCAGGCCTATCAGGACGATCCGACAGCGGAACACATGGTGCAACCCGGTATGATCTATCTGTCACAGCCGACAGAACTTGGAACTGTTTACAAAAAGGAGGACCTGGAGGCCATCCGAAAAGTTGCCGATCAACGGGGACTGATTCTCTATGTAGACGGAGCCAGGCTGGCCGCCGCGCTGGCAGTTCCTGAAACAGGGCTTGGCCTCGCCGATATGGCGCGTCTTTGTGACCTGTTCACCATCGGAGGAACCAAGTGCGGTGCACTGTTTGGCGAGGCTCTGGTCATCAGCCGGGAATCCCTGAAACAGGATTTCCGTTCCCTGATGAAACAGCGGGGGGGACTTTTAGCCAAGGGGCGCCTTTTGGGCATCCAGTTTGCCGCCCTCTTCCGCCATGATCTCTATTGCGAGATCGGCCGTTACGGAAATCAAAGGGCGAGTGAACTGGCCGCCCTTTTCCGGTCGCGGGGGATCGACTTCATGGTACCTCCGCAGACCAATCAGCTCTTCGTCATGCTGGATCCGGGAGAGGAGGCCTTCTTTGCCGAGCGTGCCGTCTTTGAGCGCATCATGACGACCGATGACGGTCGTCAGGTGTGTCGTTTTGTGACCTCCTATACGACGCGCCCCGAGGATATCGAACGGTTGCTGTCATAAAATCACGCCTTGTCCGGAGGGTGTCACCGGTCATGATACAATTGACGCGTTGACGGTTTGACGAAAAGATCGACAAGGATAGTGGGAAAATCATGGGAATTGTGATCGCTGTTGCCAATCAAAAGGGTGGCGTAGGGAAGACCACCTCCTGCGTCAATCTGGCAGCCGCCCTGGCCGGTCAAGGCAGAAAAGTATTGCTGGTGGACGCCGATCCACAGGGCAATTCGACCTCCGGAATGGGGGTCGACAAAAAAATGCTCCGGGGCTCGACCTACGACCTGATCGTGGGCAATTCCAGCGATGTCAGAGGTTCCCTTGTGGAAGCCCGGCCCCATCTCCATCTCTTGCCTTCCAACATTAATCTGGCGGGTGCCGAAATTGAACTGGTTGCCCTGAGCGAACGGGAAAGAAGGCTGGCTCAGATCGTGTCCCAGCTGAGGGATCTTTACGACTACATCCTGATCGACTGTCCGCCCTCTCTGGGCCTCCTGACGGTCAACGCCCTGACGGCCTCCGATGCCGTGCTCATCCCGGTGCAGGCAGAATACTATGCCCTGGAAGGACTGATGCAGCTGATGACCACGCTCAGCCTGGTCAAAAAGGCCTACAATCCCAAACTCCGCCTGGCGGGAGTCTTCATTACCATGTTTGACGCGCGGACACAACTTTCCAAGCAGGTTCGTGACGAAGTTTCCTGGTATTTTCGCCAGGACTTTCTCGAAACCTGTATTCCCCGCAATGTGCGGTTGAGCGAGGCGCCAAGCTTCGGGAATACCATTTTCGAATATGACAGGCGGTCACGGGGAGCCCAGGGCTACAAGACGCTGGCGCGAGAACTTTCCCGCCGCCTGGCAGGCAAGGCCTGGCAGGATGGCAGCCTTGGACAAATTTAGCCGGACAGGCTGATAGAGCAGGAGATCAAGCATGGCCGAAGAAAGAAGAGAGATGCCTCCGAAATCGAAGCGCGGCCTGGGCCGCGGTTTGGGCGCCCTGTTTGAATCGGAGGCGGATCCCGGGCGCCGGGACGGGGGCCAGGCGGCTGACCTGGACATCAACCGGCTGGAGCCCAACCGGGACCAGCCCCGCCGAAGTTTTGACCCGGAGTCCCTGAAAGACCTGGCGGATTCCATCCGCGATCAGGGGGTCATCACCCCGCTGATCGTCACCCCTTCCGAAAGGCCGGATCACTACACCATCGTTGCCGGTGAACGCCGATGGCGCGCCGCCCGGATGGCCGGTTTGCGCAGCGTTCCCGCCATCGTGCGGGAGCTGACCAGGGAGGATGTCCAGCGCCAGGCCCTGATCGACAATGTAGTCCGCCAGGACCTGAATGCCCTGGAAGAAGCTCAAGCCTACGATCGGCTGATTAAGGAATTCGGGATGACGCAGGAAACTCTGGCTTCAGCACTGGGGCGAAGCAGGCCTGCCATCGCCAATACGCTCCGGCTGCTCAACCTGCCCGACAGCCTCCAGGATCTGATCCGTACAGGCGGTCTGTCGCCCGGCCACGCGAGAGCCATCCTGGCCTTGACGGATGCAGACCAGCAAAACAAGGCAGCGGCCGAGGTGCTGGCCAGACAGCTCAGCGTCCGCGACACGGAAAGACTTGTCCAGGGCCTCAAGGAGCCGCCGCCCAGGAAAAAGCCTTCAGCAAGGGCCGACACCCAGGAAAGGCTTCACATCCGCACGGTCGAAGAAAATCTGCGGCGGGCGCTTGCCGCCCGTGTCACCCTGGAAGGCGGAACCGAACAAGGGAAAATTGTCATCCGTTTTCACAACGCCGACGAGCGCGAACGGTTAATTGACCAGCTCCTGCGCTCGGGGGCGTGATTGCCCGCGAAAGGTTCCGGCCCATGACGACCCTGCTCGAGAAGAAAGAGCGCCAGGAAGAGCTGTATCAGCGGCTGATTGCCTTTCTGCTCCCGGTCATCGCCTTTTATTTCGGTTTTGTGGCACACGGTTTGTGGCCTTTTGGCAACAAGCATTTGCTGGCTTACGACCTTTACCACCAATATGCCCCCTTCCTCCTGGAACTGAAAAGAAAAATCCTGTCCGGTGACGGCTTGTTCTTTTCCTGGAGCGGCGGGCTGGGCGTCAATTTCTACAGCTTCTTCACCTATTACACGGCAAGTCCCTTCAACATTGTGACCCTCCTCTTCCCTGACACCTTCATCACGGAGGCCGTCACTTTGCTGACGTTGCTGAAGCTCGGTTTTTCGAGCCTCTTTTTTCGGGAATTCCTGACGCGTTCTTTCCGCAAAGATCCGTCAGCCTCAGTCCTTTCGGGTTTCTACGCTCTCTCTGCCTGGGTTTACGCCTACAGCTGGAACATCATGTGGCTGGATACCCTGGTCTTTTTCCCGCTGGCCTGTCTGGGCCTGGTCGAACTGGTCCGCGATCGAAGACCCCGGCGCTTTGTCCTGGCCCTGACCCTGATGCTCCTGACCAACTACTACACCGCTTTTTTCGCTTGCGTTTTTTTGTTCTTTTATTATTTCGTCCTGCGGTGCCAGTTCGCGCCGAAAAAACGAAGCCTGCTGGCCTCCCTGGCTGCCTTTGCCCGGTTCGCCGGTTACGCGTGTCTGTCGGCCCTCCTTGCCGCCATCACGCTTTGGCCGACAATTAAAGCCCTGGCCATCACATCAGCGGCCGGTGATGCCTTCCCCCGTGGCTTCGCCTTCGGGCAGTCAGCCCTTGACATGCTGGCTCGCATGACACCGCTGAGGGCTCCGCAGATCATGAGCGGCCTGCCCAATATCTTCGCGGGCCTTTTTGTCCTCCTGCTCATTCCCGCCTTTTTTGCAAACCGCAGGCGCCCTTTGCGTGTCCGCGTGGCCTACGGCCTCTTGCTGGGGTTTCTTCTCTTTTCATTCCAGTCGAAAACCCTGAGTTTCCTCTGGCACGGGGGCCATTATCCCAACTCCCTTGACTACCGCTACGCCTTTGTTTTTATCCTGCTGACCCTGGCCATGGCCTACCAGGCGATGGGGGACGATCTCACCCTTTCACGCGGAGCGGCTGTCACGTCGGCGGTGTCCGTATTTGTTCTCCTGCTTGCGGAGCAGCAATTCAAACAAAATGACACCCTGTCTCACTGGCGGCTCTGGGCCACCTCGCTCTTCCTGATCCTCTATCTGACGGTTTTTGCCCGGATGCGCCCCGTCCCAGGCGGCAGAGAGCGGGTGCCCGGACGGGGGGTTTTCTATATCATGTCGGGGCGCCATCAGCTCAGTCCCCGCCACAGGCTGGCCTCGCTGGCAGCATTGAAGCGAAAAAGAATTCCTGCTCCAGAACCAGCGACACGGACCGGCCTGCTCCGCTACCGCCGCGCGCAGTCCCTCCTCTTTCTTTTCCTGGTCGCCGAGCTGCTCTTTCAGGCTTTCACCGCCGCAGTGCTCTATCAGCAGGTCGCACCGCTCGGGGACCGGTCTTACTACCTTGACAATCATTACGCCAGAGAGGTGCTTCAGATGACTGCCGACCTGAAAGAAGCACACCGCGGCCAGCCCTGGCGTGCGGAAATACTGCCCGATACCTGTGTCAATGATCCTTTTCTCTTTGCTTCCAACGGCATGTCTCTTTTTGCTTCGCCTTTTCCACAGGCCTCAATCGATTTTTTTTCCGACCTGGGCTATCCGACCAATGGAGTCAACAGTTTCCAATACAAGGAATCAACCATCGTCATGGACAGCCTGCTGGGAATTGAGTACCTGATCGTCCGCCAGGACCGCATCTTCGATGACCGCACCAGGACCGAAATCAGCCGGGGCGAGGAAACGCGGCTTCTCCGGAATCACCATGTCCTGCCCTTCGGTTTTTTTGCGACACAGGAGGCGGCTTATCTGGATGAAGAATGGATGCCCGAAGAAGCGCCGGATGTCCAGAACCGATTGCTCTCCGCCTTGAGCGGATCCCCCGGTGCCCTGGCCATAGACTACTTCCGCCCCTGGGAAATGGAAGGCTGTTACGTCGAACAGGCGTATGAGCCTTCCACTTTCCGGGTCATACGGGAGGCAGGAGACGGTGACTGGGCCTTCCTGGTCTACGACGTGCCCCGGGACGGAATCTACTACATCTTCTGGGCCGATGAATCAGTCGGGATCAACTACAGCAACGGCTTCATCGGAGATCATGAGTTCTTCCAGCTGGGGGGCAGCAAAAAGGGGATTGGGGATGTCGGTTTCCTGGAAGCGGGAAGCGAGCTGCATTTTCGTGTCAGCATGCCCCTTGACAAAGCGATTGACGGCACCTTCCGCGCCTGTGTCGCCCGCCTGGATCAGGAAGCCTGGCGCGCAGCGCGCGACAGGCTGGCCTCTCACCCGCTGATCCTGGATCATTTCTCGACCAATTCCTTTTCGGGGGAAATAACAGCTCCCTCCAAGGGCTACCTCTTTCTGCCTACTACCGGCAATCCCGGCTGGACCTTCAGGGTTGACGGTTTGAAGACCCCTGGCCAAACCCTGCGGGGCAGTTTCATCCTCATTCCGCTGGAAGCGGGACCCCACACCATCAGTGCGCGGTTTGCCCCGCAAGGGTTTTTCGCGGGTTTGTCCGTATCCCTTGCCAGCCTTGCGGCCCTGGCCGGCACTGCCTTCTATCGGCGTTTGAGGAGGAGGGGCCGTCAAGGGCCAGGGCTGCGCCTTCGATGATGCTGGCCTGCCGTACAGACGCGCATCTCGTGTTATGATAAATCCAAATCTGCCATGATCGTGTGATACAGGAGTCAGCCATGGATACAATTGTCAAATATCGCTTCGACAGAGAAATGGTTACTTTCGTCAAAACCCTGGAAATCAAAACAGCCATGTTCGGTTACGACAAAAGTGACGTCTACGACAAGATCAAGGATCTGCTGGTCAAGGCTCGCGACGTCTGCGAAGATCTGGTCCGCGAGGCCTACCAGGAAGTCGACGCCCTGAAGGCAGAGCTGAGAGGGGCGGACACCGCTCCGGTCCTTCTGCAGGTTCATCATGCGGAAGAAGCCGGTCAGCCAAATGGCGAAGCGCCCGAAACGGAGATGTCGCCCGGGCCGGAACTAGCTGAAGGGCAAATTGAATTTGACAGCGGGGAAGAGATGGCGGAGGTTGTCGCACCGGAACCGGAAGGGGAAACGGCAGAGGAGGAATTGATCCGGCTGCGCAGGGTCAACCGCGAACTTCTTGAGCGCCTTGAAACCTTTTCGGAACGCGAGGAGCTGCTTAAGCGGGCACACGACATTGTGGCAGAAGCACGGCTTGAGCGCGCAGCCATCATCCACAACGCCCAATCGGAAGCCGAAGAAGAGCTGTTTTTATTCCGTGCCAAACAGCGCGAGGAGGAAAGCCTGTCCCGCAAGGAACTGGCGGATCTCAGCAAAAAAAAGGAAGCAATCGAGGCGACCTGCGACGCTTATCAGGCCTATGCCAAAGAGGGGCAAGATCTGTTTGAACAGCTGCAGGCCTACGTATTCCAGTTTAATCAGATTGAGGGACGGCTGAAAGAAGACGCTCCCGCCGACCTGCCCGAAACCATCGGGGACAAGCTGGACCCGCCCGTGCTGTCTGCCGACGGGAGTCTGTCCTGTACCGAAGAATCCATGCCCCTTTGTGAGATCGTTGATGAGGATCCCGAAGGGATATTCCGGGGACAGGACCTGACTGACGATCCGGCAGCCTATGAGAACGAGCCAGAAAAGCCGGATCTGGCAGCCGGATGCTCTGAACAAGACTCATCCGGTTTATGATGAAAGGCGGCTGCCAGCCATGGCCATTTGTGAGATGCGGGGGGTTGTCAAGCATTACAAACAAGTCACGGCTCTCAACAAGTTTGACATGGAGGTGAGGGAAGGCGAAATACTGGGTCTTCTCGGCCCCAACGGGTCAGGCAAGACCACGGCCATCAACTGCCTTCTGGGTCTGCTCAAGTACGACGGAGGGGAAATCACCGTTTTGGACCAGGCTCCCGCCAGCCGTGACCCCGGTCTCAAACGGAGGATTGGTCTTGTTCCAAGTGACCTGGCCTATTTCGAAGAGCTTTCTGTCATCGACAATATCTCATACTTTGCCGGCCTTTACGAGACGAACAAGCGTGAACAAAAGCGGATGACCGGCTATGCGGTCGATTTTGCGGGGCTTGGCAAGTACCGGAAGTTTCCAGCCAAAAAGCTTTCGGGCGGCTTGAAGCGGCGCCTCAATATTGCCTGTGGCATCGTCCACAGCCCCGAATTCCTTGTCCTGGACGAGCCGACTCTGGCTTTAGACGCACAAAGCCGAAAATACGTTCTGAATGGAGTCCGCGAGCTTAACCGCCAGGGGACGACAGTACTTTACACCACCCACTACCTGGAGGAGGCCCAGGAGCTATGCGACCGTATTGTCATCATAGATGAAGGCCACAATATGGCAACCGGCACCCTGCCGGAGCTGATCGGCCTGATTGACGCGGAGGAATCAGTTCACATCGAACTGCCTTGCGGGGAAAAGGAAGCAGAACTCCTCGAACGGGTCCGCTCACTTGACGGAGTTGTTGACCTTTTCGCACACAACGGAAGAGTCACCGTCAAACTGGCGCCTCCCGGCCATCACCTGGCGGCTCTGATTGAATCGTTGCGGCTATGGGATATCGCTTATTCCACCATTTCCAGCGAACTGCCGACGCTCAACGAGGTCTTTTTGTCACTGACCGGCAAGGCATTGCGTGAATAAAATTTAGAAGCCAATGGGACAGTTTGGATCGCACCTTAAACTCCTGGGGAAAATGACCCTGAAAAACAAAAGTTCGCTTTTTTGGGTCTTTGTCTATCCGCTTCTCCTGGTCACCATGATGTCCATCGCCTTCCGCGGTGCCGGCATGAAACTCCAACCCATCCCCGTGGCCGCTGAACAGGGCTTTTACTACACGGTATTTCTCGAGAACATTGATATGCTGGACTTGACGGTCATGGATTCCCATGAAGCAGAAAAAGCCTTGCGCGAAGGGAAGGTGGCCGGGTATTTTCGTGCGGACGGTGTGCTCATCATCCGGGAAGACAGCTCCGAATCCAGGATTCTGGGCGAAATCGGGGATGAACTGAAGCGGGCCGCTGCCGCCGGCCGGCAGGGCATCAACCCCGACTTCTCGACACAGTATGTCAGTATCGCTGAACAGGAAGCCGATCTTCTTTTTGACATCCTCTCCATGACAGTCGCCATGTTTACGCTCTACGCCTATTTTTCAGGCATCGGCATGATTGACCTGCTGCAGGCCAATCTGTCTCCTCTGGCCGCCCGCCTGTCCACCACGCCGCTCTCCCGGCTGTCTTTTCTGACAGCCGGCACCCTGATCAACACCTGTCTGTCTTTTCTGGAGATGATCCTTGTGGCCCTCTATCTGAAATTCATCTGGGGAATCAACTTTCTGTCGGACCTGCCAAGAACCCTCCTCCTCTTTCTTGCTGCCTGTTTCTTTGGAGTTGCCGTCGGTCTTTTCGTGGGTTCGTCCAATAAGTTGTCGACCAAGGCCAAAATTCCGCTGGGTATTTCCATCATGTTGGTTCTCGGAGCTTTCGGAGGCATGATGGGCGCCGAACTCAGGCTCTATTTGGACCGCCACCTGCCCTGGCTGAATCGCGGCAACCCCGTCAATTTGATCGGCAGGCTGCTCTACCGGCTGAACGCCCTTTCTTCGACCAGGGAATACACGGCGGGCATTCTGATCCTTGTTTTTGGAGCCCTGGTGCTCTCCCTCTCTTCACTGCTCTTTTTGCAAAGAAGGCAGTTTAAGAGTCTGTGAGGCCGGGATGAGTACTTTTCGAGCCTATCTCGCCCTGCTGCGTAAATACTGGCTGATCATCCTTGCCTTCACCTCGATCTTTTTGATCCTGGTCTTCGCACAGGGAGGCCGGGCGGCGGACGAAGACAAAAGCTTCAGCCGCGGACATATGAATGCCGCGGTTTCGATCCCGGCCGGCGGGCACGGGGCGGGGGAAGCGTTCGCCCTGTGGCTTGAACAGGCGGGCCACGCGGTCAAAATCCTCGCATTTTCACAGGAAGAAGCACAGGAGGCCGTCTTTCTTCATCAGTACGATGCGGTTTTTCTTTTTGAGCCCGGGCTGACAGCTCCACAGGCGGTAAGCGACCGGACCTCCGGACAGGGCTATTTCGCCCTGTCGGTTGCTGAAACCTATTTCCGCTATCTTGACGCTTTTCAGGGCCAGGGCAGACCCTATGATCCCCAGGCATTTCACAGTGTCCTGGCAGAGAAAGCCGAGGTCCTGTTTCAGGAAAGCGGGCGCGGCCGGACCGTGGATGGCGTGCGGGTGGCCTTTTTCTCGGCCCTGGGTTATGTGCTGCTCCTAATGTCATTGACCCTGGTTCCCCTGGTCAATCAGGCTTTTTTTGAAGCGGGCGTCCGCTCCCGGTCAAACCTCTCGCCCTATCCCCCGCGCTTGCGGGCCGTCGCCATACTCCTGGGATCCGGCCTGATCGTTTTTGGCACGGCAGCCGTACTATTTCTTGCCACTCTGCCGATTTCGATGACGCTTTTCAGCCCCGGTCAGGCGGGAGGAATCCTGCTTAATCTTTCCATCTTTTCCCTGGCCGTTCTGGCCTTAAGCTACCTGGTCTCCAGCCTGATCCGCAATAAGGTGGCCATTACCGCGGTGAGTACAGTCCTGTCTCTGGGCATGGCTTTTTTATCGGGCGCTTTTGTCCCTCAGTCCATGCTGGGGCAAACCGCGCTTGGCATCGGCAGGTGCTTTCCTCTCTATTATTTTATTCACGCCAATTACCGGGTCAATACCGTGGGCGCCATGGCAGGGGACCTGCTCATTCAGCTCGGTTTTGCTGCGGGGTATTTTCTGGCGGCGCTCCTGGCTGCCCGGCTGGCCAGACGGGCCCGCCGGCAGTTTCTGTGGGGGAACTAGATTTCTTTTCCAATTCTCCTTTTAAGCAAGAGGGATAAGAAGAGGAGCAGGGCCAGCAGGGCCAGGATCCCAAGGAAAACAAGGGTGATTGTCTGAACAGCTCCACCCGGCTTTGGTTCTCCGGGCACTTTCTCGTTTTTTCCGGTTTCGCCTTCTTTGCTTTCATCGGGAGGGCGGGGGTCCTCGCCGATTCCCGTGATAACAAAGTCTCCCTCAGGCAGCTGGTCTGACAAGGCGCTGTAGAGAGCGGCATGATCAGCCAGATGCCCTCCCGGGAGATCAGCACCCGTCGTACAAAGGATAAAAGTAAGACCCCGGATCTCCTTGAAGGAGGCCAGGCAGTACCCTGACTCTTTTAGCTGGCCCGTCTTGCCGCCATCAATGGGAGAGCTGTCGATGCCCGAGATCTCACTGTAGTAGGAGAGATAATGGCGCAAGGTGATGCCCTGGGGATGCTGGCGGGTCGGTTGCGTTGTATAGCGCCGCGCCATCAGAACCTCGTGCAAAAAAGGGTTTTCCAGGGTCCTGGCAAGCAGGACGGCCACATCTTCCGCTGTTCCGTAATTGCCTGCATCAAAGAGGCCGGTCGGGTTGGCATAAGAGCTGTCCGAAAGACCAAGCGTTTTTGCCTTTTCATTCATGAGAAGGAGAAATTCATCTGCGCTGCCCGCAGCCACCCGGGCCAGTGTATTGGCTGCATCGCAGCCGGAACCGATCAGAAGGCCATAAAACAGGTCGCGGAAGGAGACGGATTCTCCGTCCTGAAAGCCGGCAACCGAAGCATTGAGTGTCTGGAGGCCATCCAGATCCACGGCCCGGACAGGGACCCGGTCATCCAGGGTCCGGCCTTTGGCCTCCATAAGCTCATAAGCCAGATAAGCGGTCATGATCTTGGTCAGCGATGCTGTATAGACTTTTTCTCTGTGCCGGAATTGAAGGAGATCGGATCGCTTGCCGTCTTGGTAAACAAGCAGGCAGGCCGTGCGCGATTGGAGCGCATCGAGGCTGAAACGGAAGGCTTTGCCGTCGATGAGCCCCGTCAGCAACTCATCATGTGCCGCCCTGGCCTCTGCAGGCTGGAAAAGAAGAGGAAGGAGCAAGAGCACCAGCGCCCAAATCAGAAGTTTTCGCCGTGTGTCTTGATGTTTCATGAAGTCAATCGCTCCAGAAAACGCACAGCCACAGGCAGCGCGGGGAGGTGTAGGTGACGCGGTGGCGCCGGTGCGCTTCAATCAGCAGATAGTCGCCCCCCTTCAACCGTACCTGTTCATGATCATCGACAAAAAGGATCTCTGCTTCACCTTCAAGCAAAAGAACCCATTCGTGTTCATCCTGATCGCAGAGATCTCCTGCCTGGCCTGACGAGCAGATCCGTTCAATGCGGATCCGGCCCGGCTCAATCAAGGGTCCGGAAAATTCTCTTGCTGAATCGAAGTGCAGATTTTCATAAAGGTTGTGAATTTCCATGGTTTCCTTAGCATAACAGGAGATGATGAACACCGGAACAACTATTGGTAAAATGACAGCAAGAAGCGAGGTGCGTCATGCAGGGTCATCCGATCGAATACCGTCCCATACGTCACGGCAGCCCGGATTATTTGCAGACGCTCCGCCTGCGAGATGAAACCCTGCGCAGACCTTGGGGCCATTCCATCGAGGAAGATGATTTGTCAGGTGAAGGGCAGGATCTGATTTACGGCGCCTTTGACGGGGACCGGCTTGTAGGGATGGCCATTCTCCAAAATGACGGAACACCCTATAACCGTCTGCGCTACATGGCGGTTGACGCCCGCTATCGGGGGCAGGGCATCGGTGCCGCGATCGCCCGTGAGCTTGAGTCGCGATCCAGGATGGCAGGCAAAGCCGGTATTCGCTTGATGGCGCGTACACATGTCCTGAATTTTTATAAAAAATTGGGCTATGCGGTTGACGGGGCACCCTTTGTCCCGGATCATATTCCCGTGGAGCACGTGATGATGACTCTCCGCTTCGAATAAGGGCCGCCTGTCCGGCACACCCATTACGAATTGCACTTTTTTTGAACGGCAGCTTAAGTTTCATGCTATCTTGATTGGGTGAGTAAAGATTCCGGCCACTTGGATCTGCCGGAAAGAAGGATGTGATAGTGTGAACGCGGCCGTCTTACAGGACATGTTAATCGGAACCGCCGTCATCGGTGCATTTTTACTGATCGGAGCCTTTTTGAGGGCCAGGGTGCCGCTTTTTCGCCGCTGGCTCCTGCCGGCCTCCGTCATCGGCGGCATTGCCGGCCTGCTTTTGGGGCCGCCCATCTGGGGAGCCCGCGCGCCCCTTCCCTTCCCTGATGAATGGATGGCCCTCTGGGAAGCGCTCCCGGTCGTCCTGATCGTTCCCGTCTTTTCCGCGGCCCCGCTCGGGAGTTCCATGGATCCGGCGAAAAAACGTCGCCGGCTCCGTGACATGGCGCCTATTGTCCTTTTAATGACCGGCATTTTCGCCTTAGGCGGCAGCATTCAGTACATTCTCGGCTATGGGGTCAACCTGGCCATCACAGCTGTCAGGCCGGAGACTGGCTTGTACCGAACCTTTGGCTACGAGCTGCCCCAGGGCTTTGCCGGCGGCCATGGTACGGCGACGGCTGTCGGGAGCATCCTGAAGGACTTTGGCCTGCCCTGGTGGCAGACCTCCCAGGGCGTCGCCCTGACCATGGCAACCATTGGCCTGATCGGCGGCATGTTGCTTGGCATCTATTTCATCAACCGGGCCTCCCGCAAGGGCGAAACTCAGCTCTTGGGCAATGCCAGTGTCATCCCCAAAGAAACGCTTCAAGGTTATACGACCGATATCGGCAAGCAGAGGAGCCTGGGGCGGGAAACGACGGCAGGTTCCTCCATCGAGACCATCACCGTTCACCTGACCCTGATGCTGATCGCCTCCGGTCTGGCCTATCTGCTCTCGGGCCGGATGCGGGTCTGGCTGCCCAGTGTCTTTCTGCCCGTCTGGTTTTACGCCCTTCTCATCATGTATGCCATTAACTTCGTGCTCCTGAAGCTGAAACTGAACTGGCTGATCGATACCAAAGTCAAAGCCAGGATTACGGGTACCCTCTCGGATTTCGCCATCACGGCAGCCATCATGACCCTGCCCTTCCGGGCCGTGTCCGCTTACATCGTTCCCATCATTATCATGAGTGTCATCGGTTTCGCCGGAACCTACCTGGTGACCTTCCCGCTTTACCGTAAAACTTTCCGCGGGGATTTTCCCTTCGAGCGCGCCATCATGAGCTGGGGAGTCAACACGGGGGTCATGATTACGGGCATGACCCTGTTGAAAATTACTGATCCGGAGTATGAATCACCTGTATTGAACGATTTTTCCATGGGCTTTGCCTTGATGAGCCTTTTCTCCCTGGTGATCAGCCCCATTGACTACAACTTTATCGCCCGCGGTTCGACCCTGGCCAACTTTTTCTGGAATTCGGGGGTAGGGCTCTTCTATGCGGCCATCGCTTTTATCGGCTGCCGCATGACACGCCGGCCACTTAAGGCGAAAAAAGGGTGAGGTGATGCCCTGTGCGCATTGACAGCCATGTTCACGTCACCCCGCCGGATATCATTGAAAACTGGGAGAAGATCGCTGACAAAGAGCCCTATTTCAAGCTTCTGAGTGAAAGTCCCGTCAACCGATTTGCAACAGCGGAACAAGTCGTTGAGGCCATGGACAAAGATGGCTTTGACAGGGCTGTCATTTTTGGTTTTAGTTTTCGGGACATGGGGCTCTGCCGCTACGTCAATGATTATGTCATTGAAAAAGCCAGGGTCCATTCCGGCCGGCTGATCGGCTTTTCCACCCTGGTTCCTCAGCACCCGGAGGCCGAAAGAGAACTGGTCCGCACCTTCGAGGCAGGATTGCAGGGCGTCGGCGAACTCTTCCCCGAAGGTCAGCGCTTTGCCCTGGAATCGCCCCGCCAAATGGAAGCCCTGGGCCTCACCTACACCGGTCTCGGTATTCCCGTCATGCTTCACGTCAACGAACCGGTCGGCCACCCTTACGCAGGCAAGACCGGGACAAAACTTGCACAGGCGGTTGCCTTTGCCAAAAATTTCCCCCAACTGAAGATCATCCTCGCGCATTGGGGAGGCGGCCTGTATTTCTACGAACTGATGAAAGAGGTCCGCCAGGATCTGGCCAATGTTTACTACGATACGGCCGCTTCGGTTTTCCTTTACGGCTACCAGATCTATGATGTCGTCAAGGCGCTGGGCTTGACCCGCAAAATCCTCTTTGGAAGCGATTTCCCCCTGCTGCCGCCTCAGCGTTACATGAGCGATCTTGGAAAAAGCGGTCTTACCGCCCAGGAAAAGCAGGACATCCTGGGAGAAAACACCCGGCGGTTGCTGTCGCTTTAATCAAGCCACGGGCAGGGCAAGCGGATCGGCGGGATTTGTGCCGCCCATCAGGACCTCTCTGTTGTATGATCTTGACAGGGAGAAGATGATGAAGGGGAGGTGGAGCCGGTGGAACAGCAAGCAAAAGGCAGTGTTTTCATCCTGATTGGCTCGATTTTATGGATTATCAGCGCCGGCCTTGGCGTTCTGGCGGGTCTTGCCTGGATCACTGTGGGCAGTCTGCTCATGAAGGTACTGGGTATCCTCATCAGCGATGCAGGGAAGATGCCTGATTTATCGAATCTTCTCCTGTCTTTCGGCTTGATCATCGGATTCGGTATCATCGCCTATTTTTCCCTGATCATTGTCTTCGCAGCCATGTGCCTGAGGCGGAGGGATGATCCATTGCGGTCAACTTTTCCCCTGGTGATCGGGATCATCTTTACATTAATGGCGCTGCCGTCACTGGCTTCCCCCCTCTGGCACGTCTCCCTCATCTCCGCCGTCATGCCCGGCCTCATCCTGACCGGGGCCATCCTGAACAGGCAGCAAGTGCGTTCAGCCGCCTGGCCGCCATCCGGCCCTCCGAGG
The DNA here is from genome assembly GCA_012511175.1 of Fastidiosipila sp. NCBI lineage: Bacteria > Bacillati > Bacillota > Clostridia > Eubacteriales > Oscillospiraceae > Fastidiosipila > Fastidiosipila sp. The sequence continues at coordinate 67,584 of JAAZGO010000021.1, forward strand.
CAGATACAGCCTCCGGGGGCGGACCGCCCATAAAGCCGGAAGAAGAACAAGAGGACAGGAAGTGTTGACACCATGAAACCAGGGAGGTAAAAAGATGAACAAACCACAGGGAACTCTCTTCATTTCAATCGGATCGGCGGGACTGGCCGTGTTAGGCGGGCTCGGTATCCTGATCAGCCCTTTCGTAATCACTCTGACCGCCTTGGCCGGTTCCCTGCTTCGAGGGCTGGATCCGGTGATCGCCAAGTGGCTTAAGGAGGGCGCCTACCCGATCGGCACTGTCCTTGGAAGAGTGATAGGCGGCGCCGGTGTGATGGTGGGCATACTGATGCTGCTGTTTTCGTCCCTGCAGCTCACCTGCGGCATTTTGACCTGGAAGCGCAAAGACGATGTGACCAAGTACTCTTTCGCGCTGGCCATGGGGATTGCCTTTGCCATCACGTCATTGGCGCTGGGCTTGACTGCACCGGGCCTGATCCAGCTTGCCCTGTCGGTGCTCCTCATCGTCGGGGCAACGCTCAACCGTCAGCAGACAGCCAATCCGTCTGCAGCAGAAGATGCTGCAGGATAAGTGCCTGCTTTCCATCCCCGGCCATGTCCGGCGGTTGATCGATCTCTTGAATGGCGCCGGTTTTTCCTGCTTCGTTGTTGGCGGCTACCTGCGTGATCTGATCCTGCAACGGCCAACCCACGATTACGACCTCGCCACTTCCGCGACCCCTGAAGAAGTGGCAGCAGTTATGTCGGATTACCGGACCCTTCCGACCGGACTGGTTCACGGAACACTGACCGTGATTTCCGAAGGTGAGCGGGTCGAGATCACCACCTTCCGCAAGGAGGGCAACTACTCGGATTTTCGCCACCCTGACCAGGTTTGGTTTACTGAATCCATTGAGGAGGATTTGGCCAGAAGGGACTTCACCATCAATGCCATGGCCTGGCATCCCCGCCAGGGTCTGATCGATCCCTGGGGCGGCAGGAAGGATCTCGAGAAGCGCCTGATCCGTGCCGTGGGCATCGCGGGAAAGCGATTCGAGGAAGACGCGCTGAGGATTTTCCGCGCGCTTCGTTTCAGCTCCGAGCTTCGTTTTGAGATCGAGGGTGTTACCCGGCATGCCATGGAGAAGGCCAGCCCGTTGCTGCGGCATGTTGCCCCGGAGCGGTTGAGGCTGGAACTGGAACGGATGCTCACGGGGGTCAATCTGGCCGCCGTCCTGGAAGATCATGCCTCCACTCTCGCTGTGGCTTTCCCCGCACTTGAATCGCTTCGCGGGGCACAGGCAGGAGAAAAAGAGTCTCTTTATCAGATTGCCGTCAGGCGCACGGCAGGGGTTTCCCCCGATCCCGTCAAGCGGCTGGTGGCCCTCTTCTATGATCTTGAGGAGGTGTCCTGCGCAGATTCAGCGGCCACCGTGGCCCAGGCCTTGCGCTTCAGCCGGGATGATCTTGCGAAAATTCAATTGCTGTCAGCATCCAAGGCGGTGGAGATCAGTGAAGATCTGCGGAGCATCTGGCGGCTTCTTCATGGCTGGGGGGAGATTGGTTTTTTCGATGTGATGGAATTGCTGCTGGCTGACACCCGCGCCCGGCATCCCCGGGATAGCTTGCGGGAGTCAGTCCTTGAGAGGGTTAAGCAGAGTGCTGCGGAACTGGTCGCTGGCGGGCGCAATCTCAGTCTGGCCGATCTGGCTGTCGATGGCAGGGATTTGATTGCGCTGGGTTACCGGGGACCGGCCATTGGCCGGGGCCTGGAATTGCTGTTGGAGGCCGTATGTGTTGAAGGGGTCGAGAACCGCAAGACCGTTCTGCTCAGGGAATTGGATCGGTTTGGCGCAGAAATACAAGCGTGATTCCGTCCTCATCCGTAATAGCCAGCCAGTCTCCGTCCAAATCGTAGCTCATCTTAAGGGTGAAAGCATTTGCTCCGGCCCTCCTTACGGTCATGCTCAGATTGCCTCCAGGGCTTGAGGTGTAACTGATGGTCGCGTCGGCAGGAGCCGGGGTGATTACAAGTTGCCGGTCTTTCCGAAAAATGATTTGCATGGGGGGTTCGAAAGCCGTACCGTCGGCATCGATGAGCTGCCAGGTACCGAGAAGCTCCTGGTTGATGCCGCAGGCAGCAACAAGAACGAGCAGAAGGAAGAGCAGTGTGACCAGCCCGATCCGGTGCCTGTGGGGGCAGGAGTGCGCCATCAGAGTCATGCTTTTACCACCTGTATCGCCATCCATCATAACATGAGCCGCAAGATGTGATTTGCTCGTGAGATGTCATCAATTTGTAACAAAATACACTACATTTAGTAGCATGCTGAATAGCAGCATACTATATAGTGTATTCCAAAGGGACCGCGCTTTCTTGTTGAAACAGCCGGTCAGCAGGAAACGGAAAGAGGCAGGGTGTTGGCATGAGTGTGTTGTCGCCGTTTATTAAACGTCATTTTACCAAGGTTCTGGAAAAAGAAGGGGGCGAGGTCTTTGACCTCTTCCGCTGGAAGACCTGTGATGTCCTGCTCAAGGACCATAAAACGGGCCGGATCCTGACCGATTTGAAGGGACTTGAATTCCCCGAATCCTATTCACAGCAGGCCTGTGATATCATCGCCTCCAAGTATTTCCGCAAAGCAGGGGTTCCGGGTGAGCCGGGCCATGAAACATCCATGAGACAGCTGGCTGACCGCATGGTTGCCTTCTGGGTCGGATCTCTGGTCGATGAGGGGATGATCGATCCGGGCAGTGAGGCTGAAATCCTTTACGATGAGCTTATTTATGCCATTCTGGCGCAGATGTTCGCCCCCAATTCCCCCCAATGGTTCAATACGGGCCTTAAGCTGAAGTACGGAATCAGCGGCGGTCAAAGTGAGCTCTATTATTATGACGAGGAAAGAGGGCAGGTCGTCATGAGCGAAGACGACTACACCCGGACCCAGGCGTCAGCCTGCTTCATTCTTTCCATCGAGGACAAGCTGCTTGGCCCTCATTCCATTACGGAGGGCTACGTATCAGAAACCAAACTCTTCAAGGGCGGTTCAGGTACCGGCACCAACTTTTCGGCCATCCGGGCAGAAGGTGAGGCCTTGTCGGGCGGAGGCCATTCATCCGGCCTCATGAGTTTTCTAAAAGGCCTTGACCGCAACGCCGGGGCTATCAAATCTGGCGGTACCACCAGGCGGGCGGCCAAGATGGTCTGCCTGGACATCGATCACCCGGAAATTGAGGATTTTATCACTTGGAAGGCGCGCGAGGAAGACAAGGTGATCGCGCTGGCAAAAATGGGCTATGATGCGGACATCGATGGGGAGGCCTACCAGACCGTCTCAGGCCAGAATTCAAATAATTCCGTTCGATTCAGCGATGAATTCATGCGCAAAGTCGCGGAACTTGACCAGCAACCTCAGGCGACCATCCGCCTTAAAGGGCGGCGCGATTCCAGTGTCGACCGGGATGTCTCCGTCCGCCATTTGTGGGAGATCTTCAACCAGTCGGCCTGGCGTTGCGCCGACCCCGCCCCCCAGTTCGATGACACCTTCAATGCCTGGCATACCTGCCCGGCCGGGGAAGATGGCGACCCCACCGCCAAGCACAACCGGATCAACTCGACAAATCCATGCGGCGAATATGCCTTCCTCGACGACACCAGCTGCAATTTGGCCTCCATGAATGTCATGCGCTTCTATGACCCGCAAACGCGCATTTTTGATGTCGACAGCTACCTCCACCTGATTGCCATCGCCCAGTTGGCCCTGGAAGCGTCCATTCACTGGGGGCAATTCCCTACACCAGCCATCGCACGTAAAACATGGGCTTTTCGGGCGACCGGCCTGGGCCTGGCCAACCTGGCCTCTTTATTTATGAGTGCCGGCCTGCCCTACGATTCCGCCGAAGCCCGTACCATAGGCGGGGCCCTGGCCGGGATCCTGACCGGCCAAAGTTATGCGGTGTCGGCTGTGATGGCGCAACAGCTGTCACCCTTCGTCCATTACCAAAAAAACCGCGACTACATGCTGCGTGTCATCCGCAACCACAGCCGGGCGGCGGGTGTTCGGACGGATGAACCGGAAGCCATCAGTTACCGGCTCCCCGCTGTTGATCACGGGATCCTCGAGCGCACCGGCTTCGGTCAACTCTCCGGAGCGCTGAAAGAAACCTGGACCAAGGCTGAGCAATGGGGGGAGGCGCACGGGTACCGCAATGCCCAGGTCTCAGTCATGGCGCCCACCGGCACCATCTCCTTCGCCATGGACTGCGCGGCGACCAGTATTGAACCTTTCTTTTCCCATGTGGTCTACAAGAAACTCTCCGGCGGAGGTTTCATGAAACTGGTCAATCCGGTAGTCGAACAAGGGCTGGCCGCCCGGGGCTACACCAGGGAGGAAAGTGAAGCCATCGTCGGCTACATCATGCGGCAGGGCGACGATGGCATGATTCTTGACGGCAAGATTGAGGGTGCGCCCTTTTTGAAAGAAGAAGACCTGGCTGTTTTCGACACGGCCAATCAGTGTGGCACGGGTGAACGGTATATTGCCTGGCAGGGTCATGTCGGCATGGTTGCGGCCATCACGCCTCTGATCTCGGGCGCTGTGTCAAAAACGGTCAATCTTCCCAACGAAGCCACCGTCCAGGATTTTGCCGATGTCGTTTTTACCTCCTGGACCCAGGGGATCAAGGGGATCACGCTTTACCGTGACGGCTCCAAGTACGCGCAGCCTCTGAACATCAGCCTGGCAGGGGTCGAGCATCAGGATCTTCCGCTTGAAGACCTGACCTATCATGATTTGCTCCATGTGGCCCGGAAGACTCAAGAGGAACTCGATGAATGCAATGAAAAACTGGATCGCGGTGAGTGGGTCCACGGGCGGGTAAAACCTTTCGGGATCCGGTCGGGCACCACCCACCCTGCCCAGATCGAGGACGTCAAGGTCTACATCACCGTCAACCGGGATGAAGAAGGTCTGATCACGGAAATCTTTATGACAACTGACCGTGAGGGCACATTGATCACGGGGCTTCTGAATTCGCTGTCAAAAACCATTTCCGTCATGCTCCAGTACGGGATCAAACCCGAAGCCATTTCAAAGATGCTGCGCGGCCAGAAATATGAACCCTACGGCTTCGTGCAGCGGCATCCCTACATCAAATACTGCACCTCCGTGTCCGATCTGATCAGCAAGGTGCTCGACATCGAGGCAGGGGATTACACCCGCGTCCAGGTCAAGCCAAAAGAGTGGTTGGAAGGCCAAACAGCAGGCGAAGGCGAACCCGCCAGGCAACAGGTCAGTATGGACGAGTTTATCCATGAAAAGGCGCGTGAGGCGAGCAGGACAGGCCAGCGGCTCTACGATGGGTCGGTATGTCCCAATTGCTCGGGTACCCGGATGGTTAAAAATGGAACCTGCAAAGTGTGCCTCGACTGTGGTGAAACAACAGGATGCTCCTAGAGCGTCGGGACCCCCGGTCTTTTTCGGGGATCTGCCCTAAGAATTCTCATTTCTTGGTATAATTAGACGGAAACCGCTCTCGCGATTGGATTGAAAGATGCTGTCTCAACAATCCGCTGAATTTGGCGAACCGCCGGGAGGAAAAAATCATGAAATTCTGTCAGCAGTGTGGTACGGAATTACCCGCGAACGCCGGTTTCTGCCCACAATGCGGTTACCGGGTCGCACCCGCACCCGCAGAGGAAGAACCCCTTCAGTTTCCGGCAAGTGAGGAGCATAAGGGGCCCAGCGAGCCCATTCTGCCTGAATCCCCCTCCCCGGAATCAAAAGAACCGGACCTGGTTGGGGGTCCACCGCCCCCGCTCCATTACGCGGCGCCTCCGCCGCCCCCGCAACAAGCGGTTCCGCCTTTCCCGTACGGAGCACCGTCTCAGGCGCCGCCCCCCTATTATGGAGCGCCTCAAGCGCCCCATCCGGCTCAGCCTTATCCCCCCTATGCTTATGGAATACCCCCTGCAGCGCCGAAGCGCAAGAGCCGCTGGTACATCCCGGTCATCATCATTGTTGTCTTTCTGGGACTGCTGGCAGCTGCCTGGTTTGTTTTCGGTGATCAGATCCGGAACCTGTTTGTTTCTCCGGAAAAGAGGTGGGCTCAAGCTGATCAAGCTTCCAAGTTGATTCCGGAAGACTCTCTTTTGGCTCCCTTGAAGGAGACAATGAAGGAGACTGTCGAAAAGAACAGATTCGGCTCAAAGATCGACCTGACCTTCGACATCAAGGCAGATGATCTCCCCGATGAGATGGCAGAGATGTTGACGCTCATGTCGGGCCTGCGGCTCCACCTGGACTACAAGGTCGATATGAGTGGGGATGATGCACGCTATCGCACCCGCCTCGGTCTTGGCAAACGGGATGATGCCGGGGAAGCGCTGGCCGTTGAATTCTACAACGTGGACGAATCATACGTTATCTCGGTACCGGGGATTTTGCAAAAACCGCTTGTCATCCCCCAAAGCCGTATGGGAGAGATGACAGAAGGTTTCAATATGGTTGACCTGCCGGTCAATCCGGGCGATTTGTTAGGTATGACCGGCATGCGCGACAAGCTGACCATCATGACCGGTGACCAATTCGACAAGCTCGCCGCCGATCTGAAGGCAATATTCAGCCGCTTCGCAGGAAAGCCGGACTTTGTCAAAGGGGAGACCCTTACCATTGGAGGGGTCAGTCAGACGCTCGACTATTTCGAACTCACCGTACCTTCCGACCGCTTTGCAGACATGGCCAAAGAAATACTGGCTTACCTTCGGGACAACCGTGATCTGGAAAAGTTGTTGACAGGCATGAAACAAACGGTTCCTCTCCCGGGTTTTGAGGACAGCGGGGAAGGTGTCTACGACCAATTCCTGGAAGCCATTGAGGATATGATCGATGACATTGAGGAGAGTCCGGATCAATTTGAAATCCAGGCCAAGCGCAGACTTTACGTCGACAAGAAAAATAAACCTGTCGGTGAAGTGCTGACTTTAACCAAGCTTGAAGAGGGAACTCCTGAGACGGTTACCTTATCCAATCTCAGGGTTTCGGAAGGAAACAAGCACGCGAACCGCTTTTTCCTTGAGGCCCCCGATCAGTTCAGCCTCGACTTTTTGACCACCTTCGTTCTGGAAGGTGACCGGCGTACGGGAGAATTTTCGGTAAAAGCCAGCGAGCTGAATAGCTACAACACGTCACCGCCCAAAGAAGTGTTAAAGGGAACCTTCAGTGACTTTGGCTGGGAAAAATCGGGAGACACCATTTACCCTGTCGGAAAAATATCCCTCGAGTTTGTTGGTCTTGACCAGCTTCAGGAGGACGCTCCTGAAAATGTGAAATTGAGTTATCAGGGCAAAGTCGAATCCGGCCGGCTGACCGCCCAGGTGGAACTCCAGCTGATCATTCAGGACATGCCTTTTTCGCTTACGGTGGGCATCAATCACCAGAATCTTTCCGGCGAAGAGGTCGTTTTCAAAAACAAAATGCCGGATGATTATGTTGACATGACAGACGAAAGCGCCTTGATGGAGCTCATGGAAGATGAAAGCGTAATGGAAGCTTTCACCGAAGCCCTTGAGAAACTCGGAATTGATCCCGATCTGCTGGGGGGCGGATTCAATGACGATTGGGATGACTGGGACGACGGGGACTGAATTGGATGCCGGCCGGAGCATAGGAGTGGAGAAATCAAGTTCATACGCCCCGGGTCTCACGGTTCAGAACCTGGGAAAAGCGTGGACAAATCAAAAGACGCTCTGTGATGTGAGCTTTGAACAAGCCGAAGGAACGATTTTCGGGATTGCGGGAGATAACGGCGCAGGCAAGAGCACTCTTTTGAAAATCCTTGCCTCTGTTCTCTCACGAGATAAGGGCGAGGTGGTATTCCGGGGAATTTCACTGGATGACCTCGCCCGCTGGCGCCCCATGATTGGGTATGTTCCCCAGGAATTAGCGCTTGACGACAGGTTCAGTGTCCGGGAGACCCTTGCCTTCTGGGCAGCCGCGCGCGGCTTCTCACGTGAAGGGCGCCTCCGTTTTCTGGAAATCGCGGTAACGGATCCTCTCATATCCGGATTTCTGGGGAAACCCATCCGGGAGTGTTCAAGCGGGATGGCCCGCCGTGTCAGCCTTATCATTGGACTTCTGGGCGATCCGCTGCTCCTGCTCCTTGACGAACCCTTCGCGGGGACGGATCAAGACAGCCGGGAACTGATCCTGGACCGGCTGGCCCTGCTTCGTTCCCGCGGTCGAACCATCCTCATCTCAGGCCACGAACAGGAGCTCCTGGGTCAGCTTTGTGACCGTGTGCTCCTCCTGCGCGATGGTGAAGTGGCCATGGCCGAGGCTGATCCGGCCTGAAGGGACGCGGTTGAGAAATCGGGAGTTTCGGACGATGGGCGTTTCCCTCAAGCGGCATGCCATATGGGTTCTTTTGAAGCGTGAGCTGTCCGCTGCACGGACGGGTCTGCTGGTGACCGCAGTGGTGATGCTGCTTTTTGCGCTGGCCCTGACGAGTCTGCTGCGCATTTCCACCGACGCCGGGAAACAAGCTCCCGCAACGCTCCGGATTGAAGCCTCCATCATTGATGAAGACCACAGCATACTGGGCAGCATGGTTGCCATCTATTTCGAAAATATCAAGTTCGTCCGCAGGATTTACCGTGATGATCTGCTCCAGGCCATGAAACGTCTCAAGGCAGGTGAAATCTTGTGCGCCATCTATCTTCCCCCCGGTTTCATGTCGGAATCAGCAGCTGGTTCACCCAAGCAATCAGTCGAGATCTGGTTCAATCCGGGGATGCAGCCGGAGGCTTACCAGATCGGTCTTACCTTCAACCAACATGCAGGGGCCCTCGACTTCCTTTACAGCAACGTATTTGGCTATCAGAATCTGTACGTTGAACTGGGCGGCGATGAGGATCTGTCCTGGGAGAAAACCTCTCGTCAAGCCTTGAATGTGGTGGCGGCCTACCTGGATCGGAATCGTTTCACCGCGGACGGCGACCTTTTCGAAGTCCATGCCCTGACCCACGCCTTGTCCGGTGTGCTCGTCATTCTCTCAATTCTGCCATCCGTCGGTGTCCTTGCCTCGACCATCAGGAGCCGGGCTACTTCCCATGAAGACCGGTTACTTATCGCCTGTGGCTATGGTCCCCTTATGATCGTACGTCTGCTGGCCGGCCTGGTGTGGTGGGCACTTCTCATCCTGCCGATCCTTTTAGCCCTGAGAGCCGGCGGGATTGCCAGGTCTGCCTTCATGATGTCTCTTCTCTTGTTCTCGGCTTACCTGGTGAGCGCTTTAGTCATGCTGGCTCTTGGCAGAATCAAGGCGCCCGGCCTGACCCTGCTTCAAGCCGGTTGGCTGGTGATCCTCCTTTTGATCGTATCAGGCGGTGCCATTTACCCCGTGTCTCTTTTCCCCCTACCTCTTACCCGGGCCGCCTCCTACACGCCGTTATATCCTGTGATGCAGGCAGTTTACCGGGCTCTTGGCGAAAACGTCATCCTGACTTCCCGTGAACTGTTTCCTCAACTGCGATCGCTGGTGCCGGCCTCGGTGATCGCCCTGACTTTTGGCAGGAGGCGCCTGTGAGAAATCTGGTTCTCATGACCGGCTTGAAGCTGAAGCTTCTCCTGCGCAGACCCCTGATGCTGGCGATCTGCTTGATCCTTCCGGTTCTCCTGTCACTGCTGGCCGGTACCACCCTGGTCCGCAATGACCTGACGGAGCTCAGGGCAGCCTATGTCGATCTGGCGGAGAACAGAGAAAGCCGCCGATTGATCACGCTGCTTGAAAAAAGCGGACTTGGCTGGAAACGGGTGGATCGGGCATCTATTTCCAGGGCCATTGAACTGAACCAGCTGGATGGTGTCGTGATTATTCCATTGAATTTCGGTGACCGGGGTGCGGCGCTTCACTTGGACGACGTCTATGCCTGTGAATTTATCGCGGGGAAGAACAGCCTGGCCGAGGAATTGATTCGCGAGAACTACCAAATTTGCGCCCTGGCCCTGTCCACCGTTGCCAAACTGGAAAAAGACCTTTTTTCGCTTACCGGCTCGTCCGGACTGACGACATTGGACATGAGCCGCCTGCTGGAAGCCAGTACTGAAGAAGTTCGCCGCAATGGAACCCGGCTGACGATCAACTTTCACAACTTGGAAATGGGAGATGCCCTTCCGGTACTGGATATTCCCGACGTGGCGGTGGAGGTCCTGTTTCTTTCCGTGTTCTCCTTGCTTGGCAGCTTGCTTCTGGCGGACGCAGAAACGCGAAGGCGTATGCGGTCACTGCCCGGAGGTTTGCGAAGAGACTACCTGGCTTCATTGGCGGCATTGACCCTGTCGGGTGCACTACAGCTTGGATCCATGGTAGGGCTGACCTTGTTGCTGATGCCGCAGGTTTCCAGGCCGGCCAATTATCTGCCGGTCATGGCGGTACTGTTTTTGCTCATGCTGGCTTACGGTCAGTTTGTGGCGCTCTTGCCGGCTGACCGGCGCTTTGTGCCCGCTTCCCTGGTTCTCTTCGCCTTGCTGTTAACCGGCGGCGGGCTGATTCGCCTTCCAAGCCTATGGATGCAATCGGTAGGTCAGTTTACACCCCATGGCTGGGCGCTCACCAGACTTGCCGGCCAGGATACAGCGGTCGGCCTGATTCCCGCGGCATCCATCGGTGTCCTGCTGCTCTTCATTGCCTATATTGCGCAAAAGAAAAGTGATTATCTTTCCGCCTGAGAGCGGAGGCGCCGCTCCTGTGTAGAATAAGAACTGATTCTTACAGACGAAAGGAGTCCTGGATGAACCAGAAAGACTATGTGGACCGGATCCGGGAGCAGCTTGGCCTGATCCATTTGTATTGCGGCGATGGCAAGGGCAAAACAACCGCCTCGGTGGGACTGGCCGTAAGGGCCAAAGGCAGCGGTCTTCGCGTCCTTTTCGTCCAATTTCTCAAGAGCAGGCAATCCGGTGAACTGGGTCCTCTTCGCGACTTGGGCATTGAGGTGGTGTCCGGGCAACCGTCCGGCAAGTTCGTTTTCCAGATGGATGAGGAAGAAAAGGCGGCCAACCGCATTTTTCATCGGCAGCGCCTGGCCGATGCCGTGGAACGGAGCCGGGCAGGAATCGATCTCCTGGTCCTTGACGAAATCCTGGGAGCAATTTCAACGGGCATGATCGATGAAGAGGAGCTTATCTCTTTCCTCAGGACAAAACCACCTCATCTTGAGCTTGTCCTCACGGGGCGCGACCCTTCAGAGAAATTGATCGAATGTGCCGACTACATATCGGAAGTGGTCATGATCAAGCACCCCTACGAGCATTCGAAGATGCCCGCCAGACCGGGGATCGAGTATTAGCCGGAAAGGAGAGTCCATGCGCAAGTTGCACGAAACCATTCTGGTTATCGATACAGGCGGCGGTCTGGGGCGAACCTTGGTTCATGCCATCCGGGACCGGCATGTCTATGCTGAACTGATTTCACCGCGTCGTTTCCTGGAGGCTGAGCTTCATCTTCCCACCCTTTGCGGCTTGGTTGTCACAGGGCGGGACAGAGAAGCTGCCCTGGATTCACTGCATAAAAAACTGGGTTCACAGAAGATCCCTTTTCTCGCGCTGGGGGAGGAATCCCTTTGTGCGGCGGGCAAGGAATCCCTTGACAGCATTCTTTCCCGCTTTCTTTTTGACAGCTGCGGATGTGCCGGAGACTGGACCATTGAGCGCTACATCGATGAAACCATGGAACAAATCCGCGAAAGAGCGGGCGGCAAGCGCGTCATCTGCGGCCTGTCAGGCGGTGTCGACTCTTCGGTTGCTGCCCTCCTGGTTCACCGCGCCTTGGGCGACCGGCTGACCTGCGTTTTTATCGACCATGGCTTCATGCGCAAGGGTGAGCCCGAAATGGTTCGAGCGATGTTTACCAGTCAATTCAGGATTCCGCTTGTTTTTGTTGATGCCGCAGAACGCTTCCTGGAAAGTGTGGCAGGCGTCCTGGAGCCCGAGGCCAAGCGCAAGCGGATCGGTGAAGAGTTTATCCGGATCTTCGAGCAGGAGGCGGAGAAAATGGGTGCAGCCTTCCTGGTTCAAGGCACCATCTATCCTGATGTGATCGAGAGCGGCGAGGACGGCCAGATTGTCAAAAGCCACCACAATGTGGGCGGCCTCCCCGAGCAGATTCAGTTTGAGGGCTTGATCGAACCGCTTCGTTTTCTGTTTAAGGAAGAGGTACGCGAAGTTGGCCGTGCGCTCGGCCTGCCGGCTGCCATGGTCGACCGCCAGCCTTTTCCCGGACCCGGCCTGGCCATCCGCTGCCTGGGCGGGATTACAAAGGAAAAGCTGGATATCCTGCGGGAAGCTGATGCCATTTTCTGCGAGGAAGTTGAAAGGCATGGTTTCCGCGACCGGGTGTCCCAGTATTTCGCTGTCATGACAGGCCTGCAGTCAGTCGGCCTGATCGATGGCCGCCGCACCTATGACTTCACCATTGCCTTGAGGGCGGTGAAAACAGATGATTTCATGGCAGCCATGCCGGCTGAGTTTCCCTGGGAATTTTTGCAGCATGTCGCCGGCCGCATTACCGGGGAAGTCTCTCATGTCAGCCGCGTGGTTTACGAGCTGACCGGCAAACCGCCCGCGACCATTGAATGGGAGTA
>JAAZGO010000022.1 GCA_012511175.1 Fastidiosipila sp.
ATCCGACTTGTAAAGGGCAAACTCGAATTCGTCATCCCCAAGCGCCTTATTTCGGTTCTCAAGGGTCTTGGTACCGCCAAGCTCCACCTCGACGCCCTCAGCCAGATAGCTGTTCGTAAAGGCTGCCACCTCGGCCTCAACCCAGGCCGGCGGGTCGGCTTCCTCGTCATAAATGTAGTAACTGACCGCCGCCTCAAGCTTTCCTTCATCGTTGTCCGCGATCACGACCTTGACAAGGTACTCCTTCGTATCGTACGTGAACCATCCAAGGCCACCGTCCACTTCCTTGATCAGGTAGTAGTAGGTACCCTCGGCGTCAAAGTCAAGTTTACTGAACTTGAAGATGCCGCCCACGTTGGAAACGGTCTCGACGTGAGCTCCCTCAATGCCGTCCACGTCCGACTTGTAAAGGGCAAACTCGAACTCGTCGTCCCCAAGCGCCTTATTTCGGTTCTCAAGGGTCTTGGTACCGCCAAGCTCCACCTCGACGCCCTCAGCCTCGTAGTGGTTGGTAAAGCTCACTGTTGCAGGGTCAACCGCCGCACTGATCCGCCCTTGGTTATCCTTCGACAGGGTCACTGTCACCGTGCGGGATAGGTTTTCGTCATAGGTAATTCCCGCGATAGGCTGACTGGAATCTTCTGTGACCGTATAGAAAAAATCTTTCGTGGTTGCACCGCCAAGATCAATGCTGGTAAAAAGGATACTGTCAAAGCGGAAGTCTTTTGTACCATTCCCAGCGAAAGTAAGTTCCTTCTTTACCCCGTCGACTGGGAGTTTGGGACCGGTCAACACGAACCCGAACTTATCCGTCTTGGTGGATGTACCCGGGCGCCCCGACAAAGTCTTCTCAACGCCGATTGACACCAGGGCAACATTCCTCCGGTTGGTCACTTCTACTTCTATATCGCTCCGCGGTATGTTGCCTACATGATTCACTTCAAAAGTGGTTCCCCCATCCACCCCATCAGTTTTGTAGGAAATGTCATACTCGCTGAGCGAACCCGAAGAGACACCAATTTCCTCAACCGAATAGGTGCCTTCATGACGTAATGTCGTCAGCCAGACATAACCAGGATCCTCCGCATTGGGGACGAGAGCCTCCGTGTGCGGGAAGTTGGCACTGTCTCCACCGCTTGACTTTTTAATCTCTACATCGAATGTCAGATTATCGGCAATCATATCACCGGCAATCAGGTTGCCCTGGTTGTCCGTTAAAATCTTCTTGATCTTGAGGAAGACCGGATCGACCTTGGGTGACTCGAATGAAGCGGAATCAGGATTGTCATCGGAATTTGTGTAGGTCATCACCGTGGACTTATTAGTCCAATAAAGATGATGGTTCGGATCAACCGATATTTCCGCCAGCTCAATGCCTGGATCCAGGATTGATGGATTGATCTCAATCCGATAGGTCATCTCCGCGTAGCGGATATCGTCGGTGCCCACAACCAGTTTTTTGAGCTCGGGAAATGTCCACTTAATCGTCTGATTGGTTGTCCCAGCGGGAGCTTTCAACTCGGTGGTTCCATCGCCAAAGGTGTCTATCTGCACATCAGTGACTACGGAAAAACCATCGCCCATTTCATCGGTGACAACAGCGCTTCGGACGGCGGACTGAGAAGTGATAATGCCTGCGATTTCCCCATAGATTCCTTCAAGCTCACTGGGGTTATTCGTCGAGTAGGCCCTATTTTGTGAGGCGATCTGACGCAGTATGTCAGTACCCGTCGCATCTGTGCCGACAGCGATTGTAAAGAGATTGTTTTGGCCAATGGAAGCTTTGGTGTCAGATGCCGCTCTTATGGCTGCGGATCCATTGTTGATGTGTTTGGTGATGTATACCCAATTGGGACGAGTACCGAGAGTTTGGTCATAGCTCTGAGTCAAAGTGCTTCCGGTGCCGACGACTGTGCTCTCGTCGAAATGGCCGTCATAGATCCCATACCATTGATGTCTGTTGCTCGACGTGTTGGTTCCTGTTGCTTCCACTATGTCCCAATTCAATGGTTCATAGCTGAAAGTCGGTAAACCATCTGACAAGAGCACCATAATCTTGTTGTCAATCGTAGCAGGCAGAGCATCCAACAATTCCTTGCCCTTTAAAATGCCGGCTTGAGTGTGTGTGCCACCTGAAGCTACGAGATCGTCAATGGCCTTATTCAGACCCTGATCGCCCGTTAGCGTTCTGGTAAAAGTCCGGTCCACCGTCACGAGCTCGGATGGAGGATATTGCCAGTTACCGTCATACTTACTGGAAAACGAAACGATCGCTACTTCCAAGTTTGGATCCTTCAGGACCTCTTTAACAAATTCTTTCGCCGCATTCTTGGCTTCAGTCATGCGGGTGCCTTGCATACTCCCTGACCGGTCGATTACTAAAACGACTCGGGTCGTCTCTGCAGGACCCTCTTTATCCCTGCCTTCCACCCGCAACTTGATGTCCCAGGTATTAACCATGCCTGGAACCGGTGTGGCTGTCTTGTAGGTTCTTACCTCTCCAGGCTGTAATTCACCATTTTCCGCCGATACGATCTCCGGCGCGATAAAGGCATGTCCAGCCAGCATGAGTACTGCCAGCAAAATGGCCAACAGTTTTTGTTTATTTAAGCCCTTCATTTGCATTTTCCTCCAAAATCTCATGAAATTAATGGCCCTTCATCAGCGAAAATGATTTCGCCAAATACCCCTTGTTACCAACACTTTTTTCCCTTGCGATTTTGCCCTTCGTAGGTAAAATGACCCTTCTTCTCCTGCATAACCGGTGTATAGAATAATTTCACCACTTCCATCGATTTGTTGCAGTTACACAAGTATATACGCATAAGTAGCTTAAATGCAATCATACTTTGTATATTATATGTAGTACTGAGTCCAAAGTTATTCATACTAAGCTATTCATTGTATATACATTACCAAGCAGGTAGTATGATCTATCCTCACCTCACGGACAAGTTTCGTATCACAGATCACAGTATTGGACCAATATGCCCCATAAGTCACAGGGGATCGCCGGTATCCGTAATTCCGGGAACGCAAAGTGCTGCGGCGCTTGTGTTACAATGGCGTCACTCAATTGAGAGATGGTCAGGACGTCTGAAAGGAGATGAGAAAATGTTTTTTGAAGAAATCATCGGAGCTTTCACCGGTCGCAACAGGAGAACACGTCACCGCCAGGTCTGCCTCGGCATCACCCTGGGGGCCATTGGAGGCGCTGTTCTGGGACTCTTGTTTGCTCCCCAGGCCGGCAAGGAAACACGTGAACAGATCGCCAAAACCGCCGTCAAGGGCGCCAAGGCAGTAAAAGAGTATTCCGTCAAGGCCGGTAAAGCCATCAAGGAAAAGACGGAAGAGACGGCCGAAGCAGTCGCCAAAAAAGCACGGGGCCTGGCCCGTGAAGCCCGGCTGAAAGAAAAAGAAGGCCAGGAAACTGAAGAGAGCGGTGAGGAATAAGCACGGGATCAGACCGTCGAACGGCTCCGGAATCCTATCTCCCGGCCGTCGAAGCGAGAGGAGCAAATTATGACTGTTATGCTGCTTGAAGTCAGTGTCCCGCTTACCACACTTCTTTATGTCGTGCTGGGCTTGGCTGGAACGGTAGCCCTGGTCGCTCTTACCATCTTCCTTTTCAAGGCCGCAGCGGCAGTGGGGCACATCAGCCGGCTGGTCAGCGGCATATCGCCTGACCTTGTGAAAACGATTGAAGAATTGCCCGCGACAATAAAAAACATCGAAACTGTAAGCGGGAATCTGGTTGACATCACAGATGAGCTGGCCGAGTCTGCACCAGAGCTGCTCGATGATGTCGAAATTGTACTGGACGCTCTGGGGTCGACAACCGAAGCGCTGTCATCCGCTGTAACCGGTGTAACGGACGGCATCTCCTCCCTTTTCAGCAGGAGGCGAAAACCTTCGGGAACCAGCACCACTTCACAGCTTCTTGCCATCGCCGGTGCCCTGCTCGGCCTGATGAAAAAAGGCAAAGAAAAAGAACCCGCGAAAAAGAGGAAGAAGAAGAAAAAGAGAAAGTAGACACTGCCTCCGCCGCCCAGAGGCGGCGGAGGCATTTATTCTCAAGGCAGAGGATCGCTCTTGATCCCCGCCTTTTCCAGTTTTCCCCGAAGAACCGGCAAGTGCGTCTCACCCGGAACCTTTCCCGCGAAAACCAGGGTCACATCCCCTTGGTCCAGACGTTTGTCGAGATCGTCGACAAAATCAGGGAAAGCCGGATTGGTCTCCAGCTCTTCTTCATAGCTCTTGGAGAACTGCTCAAAACTCAAACGGCCCCCATGATAAGCCTGGCGTAACCGCGTACTGGGTGTAATATCCTTGGCCCATCCGTCGAGCGCCGCTTTCTCGCGGCTCACCCCCCGAGGCCACAATTGATCGACCAGGATGCGGTCACCATCGGAAGGTTCCGCCTGATCGTAGACCCGCTTCCATTTCAGTGTGTTCATATCCATCCCTCCCTCATCCGCACTTCAATCTCTCTCCCTCTTCTGATTATCTGCGCTTGGAGAAAGGATTGCTGTAAGAAGGGACACATGAATCAGGGAGTTTCAGATGCCCTGCTTTCAAAATATTGAACAAAAAACACTGAGGCAAGCATGATGAGGCTGCCGAAGATTTCCCGGGAGCTGAACCGTTCACCCAATACCACAACACCGCCCAGGACGGCAAAGACAGCCTCCAGGCCCATGATCAGGGAGGCAACCGTCGAGTGGCTGTCTTTCAAAGCCACGATCTGCAAGGTATAGGCGACCCCGCAGGAAAAGACACCCGCGTATAAAATGGACGGCAAAGCGAGCCGAATCAGGCCGGGGTCCAGGGCAGGTTCGAAGAACAGGGCCGTCACCAGGGAGAAGAGGGAGGCGATCAAGAACTGGGTGGCGCTGAGCGCCAGGGGATCCACATCCCCCGCATAGCGGCTGACGCTGATGATATGAAAGCTGTAGCCAATTGAACCAATGAGCAAGAGCCAGTCGGCCAGCACGAAGCCGCCACTCGCGGCATAGGTCATCAGGTAAAGACCGATGAAAGACGCGGCCACCGACAGCCAGTGATGCAGTTTGACCTTTCGGCCAAAAAGCAGGGAAATCACGGGCACTAGGACAATGTAAAGGCTGGTGATGAAGCCCGCCTTGCCGGCGCTGGCCGTCAGGAGGGCGTTCTGCTGCAGGGAACTGGAAACAAATAAAATCAGGCCGATCAGCAGGCTGATCCTGAAAAACCGCCAGTCAAGCCTGGGTTTTCTGGCCAGGATAAAGGGCAGGAGCACCAGAACCCCAACCCCGTACCGCAGGGCATTGAAGGTGAAGGGCCCGATATGTTCCATGCCCGCCGATTGAGCGACAAAAGAGGTGCCCCACAAAAAGGCGGTGAGAAGGAGCAGGAGATGCGCTTTTCTGCTTTTTGACACTGGGCAGACCTCCCCGAAGGATATTTCAGTCCTTGCTGCACACGCCTAATCTTACCCCATTTAGGCAGGAAAACCTCTCTCATTCAAAGTTCCTGCGGGATCCTTGCTACAGACCGGTGGAAACTGACTTGAATGCCACCCTCAGTCCATGTACCAGGGGAATGCAAGCGATACCCGCAGGGAAGATCCGCGGCCTCAAGGATACTCCTGATGAAGTGCGTATCGATCCCGCACCAAACATATTTTGTCATCCAGACGTATAGACGGCCTAACCTTCCTTTTGAGATCGCCAACCGTTCAAGCCGGCCTAAACAGAAAACCTCCCGGCCACCAGCCGGCCAAAGGCAGCTGGAATGCAAAGGAGATAAGCTGATGTCTGTCACGAAAGACAACAGGGGGCAGCACGCAAAAGAGGTGGGGGCTGGCCAGTTTCTGCGCCGATGATTGACCTCACCCCATTTGTTTTCGCCGCTTGCCTGCTAGCCTGCGTGCTGTTTCAGGAATTCCAAAGTCGCCTGGTTAAAACCCTCGACATCTTGGTAGATCGGCGCGTGGGCACAGCCTTCAAAGACAACCAGCCGGGCATCCTCGATGGCGTTCTGCATGGCTTGTGCAAAGCGGGTGGATGTGATCAGATCGTGACGGCCAAAGGTGATCTGTGTCGGCGCCTTGATGCGCCCGAGCTGCTCTTCCGCATCGTGTTCAATGACAGCCTGGGACTGGCGCAGGAAAGCATCCAGGGGCTGTTCAGGCCTGCTTCTGACAAAGTCGGCCAGCGACTGGACATAGTCCGGTTTTTCGGCGTAGAGCTCGGGTGTGAAGCACCAGGGAAAAATGCCGAGGATGACCATCTCCGTCACACTGTTCAGACCCTTGGCCATGACCTGCCAGCCTTCAACCACGGTTTTAAGGAAGGGATCCGTCTTGGGCCAGCCGCTGTGGAGTGACAGTGACTTGACTTTTTCGGGATATTTGGCAGCAAGCCACATGCCGGTCGCGGCGCCCAGTGACAGACCGGACACATGCGCCTTTTCAATCTTCAGAGCCTGCATCAGAGCCGCAATATCGTCGGCAAACAACTCCATGGAGTAGTCCCCGGCGGGCTTGTCCGTCATGCCGGCCCCCCTCGGGTCAACCGAGATACAGGTAAATTCCTTGGCATAATCCGCCACCTGGAAAGCGTAGCAGGCATGGTCCGCCGCCAGGTAAGGTATGAGGACAAGCGGCTCACCGCTTCCATCTTGCTCATAGTTCATGGTGATTCCGTTAACTTTAACTTCAGGCATTCCAAGTCTCCTTTCAGTCTCTGCGCCTGGGCGCCCTGCCGATATAACCAGGCGGCGGACTGGTTCAGCCCGCCGCCGGATCACTGAATGGATGGACTTAACTAATTATCTCCAGTCTACGCCTTTTCTCCCATCCCGCAACCTTAAGGCTTTTCGTCCGGGCCATGACCGCCAATCACTCCGGCCAGATGGTCCTCCAGGGTATGGACGCCCTGTGCCCGCACGTCTTCCACCTCCTCATAAGTCAGCTCGCAGACAATTTCTTTTCGCGCCTGATCAGGAAACCCTCCTTCGAAGAAAAGAAGGCATAACCTGCCTCATCCAAACGGCACTTGCCCACAGTTCGCTCAAACACAGTATTGGCGTAAGTCTTGTTGTCTGCCTGCTTTCTGAAAATGGCATCGGCAAAATCGCTGCCGGCACCTAATTTCTTGAAGGCTGTCTTGATACTGCTTTCAGTAAGCTAACTCTCTATGACGGGATGCATCTCAATGTAGCCCCGCCAGCCCTCCGGCTTCAATTGCATTTTGGGTGCCAGATCGGGCGCATACCGGTAGCCGTAGACTTCCGGCTTGAACCTTTGGATGCGGTCCATGCAAAGACCGACAGCCTCCTGAAAATTTTGATCATTATAGGGTTCTCCCTGGAAAACAAGAAATTTGCAGGGTTCCAGATCAATCAGATCAAAACCTGCAGGAACTCCGCCTGTGTAGTCAGCTCCAACCTCCACGCCGTGGGCGTAGATACCGGTTCCTTGCGTGCGCAGATTTTCGGGCAGCCACAAGCCTGCGGGTTCATAAAGGGCCTCTTTTATTTCAGAAAGAAGATCCCAGGCGTAGGAATCCCCGCTTTTCCCACAGCCGATTTCCTCGCAGTAATCAAAATAATTATCGGCTTTTTTGCTTCGCAGAAGAATGAGTTTTCTTTTTGGGCGTTCAACAATTTGGGTGAAGATGACATAAGTTTGCTGCATGCCGGAGTCCTCCTCTTTTTTTGACCGGTCAAGATATCGATAGGGAATCCGCCAGCCATCAGGCCTTGGGTGGCTGGCAAATTTTTTCGGGTTTATCCCGAATACTTGGGTGAATGCGCGGGTAAAGCCCTCATGGCTGTCAAAGACATAATCGAAGGCAACATCCAGCACTTTCACCTTGTCCTTGCGAAGCGCGGCGGCAGACCGCAGCATCCGCTCCCTGCGGATGTACTCGAAGGGAGACAGGCCGACCCGGCTCCTAAAGAGCCGTGCGGCGTGATATTGGGAATAGCCGGCCGCCTTCGCCAGATCACTGGCGGTGATGCGGCAAAGCAGGTGATCTTCAATATACCCGGTCATTCTGGCGACGGCCGCTTCTTGTTCATTCATCAGGCATTCCCCCTTAATACCTTTTAACAGTCACCGCCTCTGATTTCTTGACCTCCCATGCGATGTTTCGGTTAGGAGGAGGCCCGAACGCGCTTTTTCGGTGAAGTCTTTGCCATGGTTGCAGTCCGCATCATCGCTCGGATTGGCTGCGCTTCTGGGCTTTTTCGTATTGTCGGATACCCCGTGAAATATCAAGCCGAAGGAGGGTGCGGCGAAAGAGAAAATTATCCCTGGTCAGGTCCTGCCCGAAGAAGTGGATTTCCCGCCTTCTCTTTTTCTCACAAAGATCAACTTCCCAGCCTATGATTCCTTGCGGGAGAGGCAGGATTTGCCGGCCGTCCGCCGAACAGATCCGGCTTCTGCCATTCATTTTGAATCCGGCTTTTTTCATCATCCAGCCCATGATACCGGGCATGGGTTCCAGCTTCCCCACACTGTTGACATAAACAACAGGAACGCCAAAGGCGTCCAGGTAGCTGCCGCATAGATCTTCAATAGACGCAATTTCTTCCGCATCTTTGTTGGGATTGGCCGGACTGCCGTGAGGAAAAACGATCAGAGCAATTTTTTCGTCCTTTACGTTGTCATAGAAGTGTCTGCGTCTCGCGTCGTAGCAGATGGCGACCGCGATATTCCCAAAAGGTGCCCTGATGATACTGTCAAACCAGCCCCTCCTGAATACAGCCGCTTCGCCTTCACTTTTGGTAACAGAGCCATAAACATGTTTTCCATCGGCGATCAGGTAGCGGTTATAGTAATCTCTCTTTTCAAAATCCAGGTATCCAACCCCAATGAATGTGTTGTACTTGGATGCCATCTTCATGGCCCATGAAGAGGTATCCCGGCCGCCATGGTCGGCAAAATGCCATATCTTCTGGTTTGGCATGTAACTGCACAAAGCCAGTTCGGGCAGCAAGACTAAATCCGGGGAAGGAAGCGCGGCGATCAGCGATTCGATGTATTCTTTTCTTTCACCGACCCCCTTCAGGTCATTATTCAGTTCCAAGGCAAAGAGTCTCATGGATCCATCTCCCACAGTATCATTCTATTCTTCATGGGAGGCTGATGCCAGGCTGCGAAATCAGGTACCTGTCAAGGGATTGCCAAAACTTGTCCATGGACAAAGCCCGCGAACGGAAAAATCCACAAAATTCTTTCGAAGAGGAATGGCCCCTCCATGCGATAAGCGGCCCGGCCAGTGCCGCCCTCTCCCTAACAGGACAGTGTCTTGAAATAACCAATAGCCCTGGAAATTGACACCAACGACACGATTGCGTCTTCAGTCAGCCGATGTCCGGGCTTGATGAACATGCCCGCAATCTTCTCCGCCAGCCAAAACTTCAACCCCAAAAGAGCAGGAGGCAGCAGCCCGGGAAGCAGGCAACAAGCATGGGGACGCGGGCAATGAAGGAGTCCGGCAGACGGCCTGTTTCTCCCGTTAAGGCACAGATAATGCACGGGTACATATAGAAACGCCCTGGGAAGGCCGGGCAGCATCAGAATTCCTGCGCAATTCCCCATTCCTGGGGATCAAAAAAGACCAGACCGCCAACAATGAAAAAGACAGCAAGAACAAGGATAAACTGAACCGGGTTCCCCATAATATGCCGACTTGGCTCCGCGTCGTTTCCATGAAATTTTCCATCGCGCTTGCGCCATCAAATCTCTTTCATTCGTCTCTCAAGTGCGAATTTTCTTGCTGAACATGATCTTTCCGCGACATTGCTTTTTTATATCTGTGACGCAGGCACAGACCTGTGATGGTGACGGCCGCAGTGAAGGAGAGCACCCCTACCAAGACATAGGCGCCTGCATCTTCGAACATCAGGGTCGCACCCAACATTTCCTGAACAGAAGCGCCTCCTTGACCCCTTGTCATCCAAGAAAAGGCTTGAACGAGCGCAAACGAAAGGATCAGGCAGAGCGCACAGAGCGTTCTCAGAGATCTTTTTTCCCTCTTTTGACGCAATCTCCCCGCCCGTTGCCTGACCAGCCGGATCCGTTCTGCCGTGTCATACATGGACCACCTCCGTTTGCTGACTATTCCTTTTTTGAAAACCTTTCAAAAAGGCCGTCTACTTGTACAGGTACAAAAATGGAGAAAACTACGCACCACCGACGCAAAATTTTGCGAAATGATTGGCGGCAAAATAACCGCCCGAAAGCGGTTCTGGAAAAAGGGAAGCCACTATTTCCAGATCTGCGATTCTTCCGCGCCGCCTTCCTTTGCCACCTCGACAGGCGACGGCAGTTGCGTAGCCAGCTTGATCATCACTCCGGTCAGCAATAGACTAACCAGGGGCAGGGCATAGCCAATGTATTGTGTGATGCCGCCATGGGCAACCAGGAGATTGTAGGTCGCGTGGTAAGTAATGGAGGCTCCCAACAAGCCAGCGGTACCGGCAATTTTCAGCCAATTTCGTTGCCAGACGTAAACCAGCCCGTAGCAGATAATGGCGCCGCAGACGATATGCATGGCACCTGTTCCGAATCCGCGGATAAACAAATGGGCAAGATTCTCCGCGCCGCTTTGCGTCAGGTAAACAATATTTTCAAAGGTAGCGAAACTGACCGCAATGGTCAGTACCGAGCTCGGGATCCTCTCAGACTCAGGTTCAAAAACCAGAAGATAAAATAAGAGCGGCATAAGTTTCATGACTTCCTCTACCACTGGGGCAATCTGGGTCGAGGCATTCATCAAATCCGCCTGGTAGAGCTGGGCGAAGAAGCTATTGAGATAAGCGGAAAGAAGGCAGGCGCCCATGCCGGCAAAAGCGAAGAGGAAAAAACGGCAGCTCTTTTTCCCCATGAAAATCATAGCGACCAGAAGGGGAGCTGCAAGGCAGACGAAAATATTTTCAACATAAGTCATGCGGTTACCGCTTTTTTCATAGCCGGAACCAGGGCCAGCAGGGAAGCTGACAGCAGAAAGTCGAACCAGAAGTAGGGGTTGGACATGGTATCGCTGATCCAGAAACAGGAGGAGGTCCAAAGGCCAAATTCCAAGAATATAATCACGAGGACTGCACCGTGAAAATATTGCAGATTTCGGGCCTGACCGCTCTGCCTTCTGGCGAATACGAAACCGCGCATGGCAAAGAAGGCTACGGCCATGGTGAGACCGACCATTAAAAGGTTGGCAAAAATCTCACCACGACTCAGGTAAAGGATCAGCTGCGGAATGCAAAAAACCGGCACCAGGAGCAGGACTGGATGCCGGAACTTCTTCTCCTCCTCTGTAGCCAGAAGGTACGCCAAAGTCAGCAGAAATAGAAAGCTTGCATTCCAGGCCAATTCCGATACATAGAAGACTTGAGGCGAACTGTCAAATAAGAGAATGTAGAGAGTCCAGTGAAAGGTACCGAGCATGAAGCAGCCCAAAAAGCAGGCCAGCAGAAAAAAGGATTGCCGGCGCGTTCTGTAATAGAGGATACTGGCACCGATAAAAGCGATCAGTGTGGCAGCGGATTGCGTCAGATTGTCAAGCAGTTCGACCATTGCTGCCGCCCTGCTCTTTCTTATTCTTCATGCGGATCCGGTAGCAAAGAATCGTAATGACGACACCGAGGGCAAAAGCCAGGACTCCGATCAGGACATATCCCAAACGATTGTTGACATCAAAAACACTGGCAGTCGCTCCCGGATGGTTGTAATCAGCAGCTGGTGATCCTGCTTTCAAAGACGGAATTAAAAACGACAGGCCCGTAACGGCCAAAAGACCTGCAGCCAAAGCGGAGACACCGATCACAAGCCCGCGGCGTTTGCTTCTATTCACCTCAATTTCCTGAGCTCTCTGTCTGACCGCGGCCAGCCTTTCCTCAGTACTCCGCATGGACGACACCTTCCTCCTCCAAACGTTTGCGCAGGGATTTTTTCCCGCGGTAAACCAAATCCGCAATTTGCTTTTCGCTTTTTCCCATGATTACAGCAGCCTCAGCGTGATGCAATTGCTCAAAATATACCAGATAGAGTGCCTGACGGTAGTCCGGGTTCAATCGCTCCATGCAAAGGCTCAGAAGATCAGTGCGTTCATTCGCAATGGCCAGTTCGTCCGACCTGTCCCCGCTCTTGGGCTCGTACCCGATGTCGTCCAGACTCAGACAGTGGCGAAGCTTGTTCTGAGCCAGAAAACGCAGGGAAGCATGCCAGGCTGATTTATAGATATAGGCCTTAAAAGCACCCTCGCGGATACGGGGTTTTTTGACAGCAAGGTAAGCGAAAACGTCAATCATCAAATCTTCTGCATCATGAATGTCATGAATATAGCGGTGAATATATAAAGTCAGGCGCGTGCCATACCGCTCGATCAACTCACCTAAGCCATCTTCGCTGCCTTCCAGGTATTCGCGGTAGAGGGTTTCATCATCTCGCACTATCATGCCCCTTATCGGTTACATCAACCCTACTGCAATTTACCCTTATGTGGACATGAATTCAAGCAAAAGCAGGATCTGCCCGGCAGTTTGTACTCCAATCATCAATGCTCAGCCGCCTGAACCTCCCCGGATTCCCTGCCGGGTCTGACATCGTCTCACCGCACCAATGCAGAACGGGCAGCTGCTGCCGCCCGTTCCCGAAGCATCGACCAGTAATGATTCTTCCCTTATCTTTTCTTTCTTCCATAATGTCTGATCGCGATGTATCCCGCACCGAATACCGGTAGCAGAATACCCGCTATCACCAGCGCCGTGTACCCACCCCCTTTATGCGGCGGATCCGCTTCCGCTGATTCCTTGGAAGGACTGGAAGTTGTGCTTGTTTCCTCAACCCGGTCCGGACCCGCAGGCTCTGTCGTATCATCCGGGGCTGCCGGCTCTGTCGGACCGGTTGGATCTGTCGGGTCGCCCGGACCGGTTGGCTCTGTTGTACCGTCCGGGCCTGCCGGCTCCGTCGGAACGGTTGGATCCGTCGGGTTCCCCGGGCCGGACGGAACTTGCGGGACACCACTGCCGGCGGGTTCGACGTTCAGGCTGAAGGTCAGCGTCGCGTCCGGCCCCTGGCCATTCGCGGCCGTCAGTGTGGCAGCATATTTGCCTTGACGCAGGCCGGAAGCGATGTGAATTTCACCGGTCTGACTG
The DNA here is from genome assembly GCA_012511175.1 of Fastidiosipila sp. NCBI lineage: Bacteria > Bacillati > Bacillota > Clostridia > Eubacteriales > Oscillospiraceae > Fastidiosipila > Fastidiosipila sp. Next base: position 13,147 of record JAAZGO010000022.1, read on the forward strand.
TTCCAGGAAATTTTGGGGTCGCTGGCATGGAAACTGATCTCCGGAGCCGGAAGTCCTGCAATCGCATAGGTGCTTGTTTTTGTCTCCTCATAACCCTCGACCAGTGTCAAGGCGGTGTCACCCTTAATCGATGGCGGTCCCTGGACCGTCAAATGGAAGGTCAGCGCCGCGTCCGGCTCCAAACCATTCGAGGCTGTCAGCCTGGCAGTATAGTCGCCTTGACGCAGGCCGGAAGCGATGTGAATTTCACCGGTCTGATTGTCCCAGGTAATTCTCGGGTCGCTGGCATGGAAGCTGATCTCCGGAGCCGGAAGTCCTGCAATCGTATAGGCGCCTGTTTTTGTCTCCTCATAACCCTCGGTTAGTGTCAAGGCGGTGTCACCTTTAATCGATGGCGGCCCCTGGACCGTCAAATGGAAGGTCAGCGCCGCGTCCGGATCCAGGCCATTCGAGGCCGCCAGCCTGGCTGTATAGTCGCCTTGACCCAGGCCGGAGGCGATGTGAATTTCGCAGGCCTGACTGTCCCAGGTAATTTTCGGGTCGCTGGCGTGGAAGCTGATCTCCGGAGCCGGCAGTCCTGTAATCACATAGGCGCTTGTTTTTGTCTCCTCATATCCCTCAATCAGTGTCAAGGCGGTGTCACCCATGATGGATGGCGGTCCCTGGACCGTCAAATGGAAGGTCAGCGTCGCATCCGTGCTGAGACCGTTTGAAGCGGTCAGAGTGACCGTGTAATTGCCCTGGTTCAATCCGGGGGCGACCGTCATTGTCTGGTCCGTATCATTCCAGACGATCCTGCCGCCAAGGTTATCATCGATGGCAACATCAGGAAGCGGCGTACCGGTCAGTTGATAGGCTTCCGTCGAGACGGGATCGGTATAACCCTCTGTCAGCATCATGGCTGTGGGCCCCTCGATGCCCGGCAAAGCCGATTTGTAAGTCGCCTCGACTTCGACCGTTTCTCTTGCCATGGTGAAGGCTGTCGGAGTCGTAAATGCATCATCAAGCGTCACATTGCCCCGGGTTACAAACCACTTGTCAAAGACCATATCCTGGGGAGCCTCGTTGGCCGTGATCGTGACCCTTTCCCCGTTTTTATAAATGTTGCTATTGCCAGAGGAACCGTTTTTCACGATAACAAAAGATTTGATGGGGACCACCAATTCATCATAATGGGTCGGATCGACAACCGAGGTGGCTCTTATGGTAATTTCGTCCGCTGTTTCATCAAGTCCCACACCGAAATGACCCTCAGGCGAAACATGGGTGTCCTGGCTTGTGGCTCCGGTCACCGACCAGGTGACATCCTGGGAGACATTGGGAGCGCCTTCCACCACTGCGGAAACGCCATTGTAGGTACGCTGCCCTCTTATTCCTGTGCCGAGCGGCACCGTCATACTTACACTGTTCACGCCTGACCACCAGACGGCGTAAAAGGTGGTATCTGCCGTGGTGTAGTAGGAAGTTCCAGGTTGGTAAAGTTTGCCGGAACCGTCCTGGTTAAGAGACCAGCCCTTGAAGAAGGTCTAGCCTTCGGGGCCGGTAAAGGTGCAGGTCCACATGTAATGCATATTAGTTGTTCTAGATACAAACCCGAATCCCACGGCGCCGGTGCCATTGTTGGCCACGTAGGTCATGACGTAGGGGGAAAGCACCATGCTGGCGAAGATTTCAATGGGGCCTGTGATGGCTGCCTTGTCGATTGTAAGCAAGCCTGTATCGCCGTTGAATGAGTATTGACCCTGACTAATCTTCTGGCCACCGATTTGGATCTTTTCTATTGTGCATGGATACTCGTAAGTGGCAGGCGGCTTCAGTGTCACCTGGTAATCCGAAGACGAGGTGGCGACAGACGAACCTTCGTGTTCAGCGCCATAGACGGCCACCGGATATTCCCCGGAATTAACCTGGACCCATTGGGCGTAAGC
>JAAZGO010000023.1 GCA_012511175.1 Fastidiosipila sp.
ACCGGTTATGCTTTCACCGGCTGGTCGGGCACGGACATCTCCGGTCAAGCCATAGAAGTCACCATCCCGGGAGGTTCCACAGGCAACAGGACCTATACCGCGCACTTGCAGCCTCTGTCTTTTTCCATTGACTATGACTTGCAAGGGGGGACCGCTAACAATCCGGCAAGCTACACCATCGAAAGTAATGACATCCAACTGAATCCACCGCAAAAAACCGGTTATGCTTTCACCGGCTGGTCGGGCACGGACATCGCCGGTCAAGCCATGGAGGTCACCGTCCCGGGAGGTTCTACAGGCAACAGGACCTATACCGCGCACTGGCAGCCTCTGTCTTTTTCCATTGACTATGACTTGCAAGGGGGGACCGCTGACAACCCGGCAAGCTACACCATCGAAAGCAGCGATATCCGGCTGAATCAGCCGAAGAAGAGCGGCCACGCTTTTATAGGCTGGTCGGGCACGCGCATCTCCGGCCTGGCCATGGAGGTCACCATCCCCAAGGGTTCTCTGGGTGACAGGCTATACTCGGCCCACTGGGAGGAAATTACGGGATTGCAAGCAAGCTTTTCCATGAACCTGGGCGACAGCATCACCTGGGATCCCAAGCCCGACGGCGGCACCTGGGAGTGGGATCCCGGATTCTTTTCGGCCAGCTTCAACAGTCCAGCCACCTTCACCGCCCTGAAGGCCGGAAGCTCCACCATTACCTACCTGGTAGGCGGCGGCTCTCAAAGCGTCACTGTGACCATCCTGGCGGCTGAAAAGTCTCCGGCCACCGGACAAAAGGTATGGACCAGCTGGCTGACGGGGCTCTGTTGGCTGACCTTGGCAGCAGGGACGCTGATCTGTTGGAAAAGAAGGAAAATCTCATTTCTTGATTAATCGGAGGGTCCCCAGTTCTGACCGGGGACCCGGCCCTTCCTGCCCCGCTGTTTCCTTGGAATGCCGGTCGGTTTTGCCGGCGCCTCAGGCCTGATCCACAACCACCCTTCCCCGATGAAAACAGAGGAAACAGTCTTCAGGTCGTGCCCGTTTCCCTCGTCTTGAAAGATGTTGTATTGTAACATGGTCATTGCCGATTAAGATTCAATACAGATGGTTTTCGAGGCCAGCCTTGCATTATTTATTTGATATACAGCGTCTTAGCATGGAAAACGGACCGGGACTCAGGACAACCCTGTTTTTCGCCGGCTGCCCATTGTCCTGTCCCTGGTGTCATAATCCTGAAGGACAGCCCGATCAGCCTGTACTCCTTTATTTCCAGGATCGCTGCATCAAATGCGGCAACTGTGAACATGTCTGTGTGGACAATGCGCTGGACTATGATCCTGAAACAGGTCCCAAAATCAATTACAGCAACTGCACTGGCTGCGGCAAATGCGCCGATGTCTGCCCCGCAGAGTCCTTGTTGATGAGTGCAAAACAATACTCTGTCAAGGATATCATGCAGATCGTTTTACGGGACAGGCCGTATTATGACCGATCTCAGGGTGGAGTGACCTTATCCGGCGGCGAACCACTTGCTCAAGACGTAGGGGCATTGGAAGCGCTGATGAAAGAGATCAAAAAAGAGAAGATCAATTTATCCATTGATACCAGCGGGGCAATACCCCGCCTCAATCTGGAAACAGCATTAAAATATGCTGATTCCTTTCTTTACGATCTGAAACATCTTGACCCGATCAAACATAAAGAATTCACAAAGTCTGATAACCGGCAAATTCTTGACAACCTGATCTGGCTGTCAAAACAGGATACGGTCATTCATCTTCGAATCCCTGTCATACCTGGCTTCAACGGCGAAAAGGAAGAACTGGAGGCGATGGCTGACTGGATCGCAGGGAATATCACTCCTGAGACGATCGCTCTTTTGCCTTACCATCTTTTTGGCAGAAGCAAATACGTTCGAATGGGTCTTGACGGTCAAAGAGCATTGTTCAAGGTACCCTCCGGTGACTTCATGAACAAGGCGTTACAACTCTTCTTAGACAAAGGCCTGAGTCAGACAGGTATTGGGGGTGCCATTCTGGCATCAAAGGTTAAGTGAATGCAAATTTGTCCATGCAATCGAATACATCGATCAAGGGAGTCAGGCGAATCAAAATGGAAAAACGTGGCATGAATGAGAGAATTCAAAAACTGCGGGATGTGTCTGTTTCGACGCAGCCCGTCATCTCCATGGAAAGAGCGCAAATCGAAACTGAAGTTTATAAAAAATACCAGGGTCAGGTATCTGCGCCCGTCTTGCGCGCGCTCTTTTTAAAAGAGCTGATGGAAAAAAAGGTTCTCTACCTTGGCGAAGATGAACTGATCGTCGGCGAAAAGGGGGAACATCCTCAAGCTGCCCCCACCTTCCCGGAGCTCTGCTGCCACACCCTGGAGGATATGGAGGTCATGGATCGGCGCGAACTTATTTCCTTCAAAGTGAAAGAAGACTATTTTGCCATCCAGGAAAAGACCATTATTCCTTATTGGGATGCCCGCTCCACCCGCACCATCATTCTCAATAAAATGACTGAAGAGTGGAAAGACGCCTACAGGGCAGGTATCTTTACCGAATTCATGGAACAAAGGGGACCGGGCCACACCGTTGGAGCGGACGACATTTATGCCAGAGGCTTCAATGACCGGATTGCTCAGATTGACAGGGAATTACAAAATCTGGATTATCTGACCGACCCGGAGGCACCGCGTAAAGCCGAACAGCTGAAAGGAATGCGTATTGCCTGCGAAGCCATTATTGCGCTCGGCAGGCGTTACAGTGACTATGCCGCCGAACTTGCTGCCAGGGAAGAAAATCCTGAACGCAAAAAAGAACTATTGCAGATCTCAAAAAACTGTGAAGTTGTTCCAGCAGAAAAACCGCAAACTTTCTGGCAGGCCATCCAGATGTATTGGTTCGTCCATCTCGGTGTTACCCTGGAGATCAATCCCTGGGATGCCTTCAGTCCCGGACGTCTGGATCAGCATCTGATTCCCTTCTACCGTAAAGATCTGGAAGACGGCATCCTGGATGATACCAGGGCCAAAGAGCTCCTGCAGGCCTTATGGGTCAAATTCAATAACCAGCCCGCGCCTCCCAAGGTCGGCATTACCTTGAAAGAAAGCAGCACTTACACGGATTTTGCCAATATCAATACCGGTGGTATTACCCCCAACGGCCAGGACGGCGTCAACGAGGTCAGCTATCTGATTCTTGACACCATGGAGGAGTTACGCCTTCTACAGCCCAGCTCCAATGTGCAGATCAGCCGGAAGACACCCGATCGTTTCCTGCATCGGGCCTGTGAAATAGCACGCCAGGGTTGGGGCCAGCCCGCTTTTTACAACACGGAAGCAATTATTCAAGAACTTCTCAATGCGGGCAAGTCGTTGGCGGATGCCCGTTACGGCGGGGCGAGCGGCTGTGTGGAGACCGGATGCTTTGGCCGTGAGGCCTACATCCTGACAGGCTATTTCAATCTGACCAAGATTCTGATGCTCACCTTGAATGACGGCTTTGACCACTACTCGGGCAAACAGCTGGGCCTTCGTACGGGGAAAGCGGAGAGCTTCAAGAGTTTTGAGCATTTGATGGCGGCTTATGCCAAACAGCTTGAGTATTTCCTGGACATCAAAATCGCCGGCTCCAACGTCATTGATGCGATTTTTGCTGAAAAAATGCCTGTTCCCTTCCTCTCGGCCATCACCCTGGATTGCATCGGCAAAGCCAAAGATTATAATGCGGGCGGGGCAAGATATAATACGAATTACATCCAAGGTGTAGGTATCGGTACCGTGACCGACTCAATGACAGCCTTGAAATATCATGTCTTTGAAAAGAAGAGTTTCACCGTCACAGAGCTGATGAAGGCTCTTGAGGACAATTTTGAAGGACATGAGGCATTACGCTCCAGACTCCTGCTGAAAACACCTAAATATGGCAACGATGACGATTATGCTGACCGCATCATGCGTCAACTATTCGATATTTTTGCCAGGCTGGTAAATGGCAGGCCGACCAATAAAGGCGGCGAATACAGAATCAATATGCTCCCTACAACAAGTCATGTCTATTTCGGGAGTGTGATCGGCGCAACACCGGACGGGCGCTGCGCTCATAAGCCACTATCTGAAGGAATCTCCCCTGTTCAGGGTGCTGACCATCAGGGGCCTGCCGCAGTGATCAATTCGGCGGCCAAGATGGATCATCTTCGCACAGGCGGAACTCTCCTCAATCAAAAATTCACTCCTTCGCTGGTAAAAGGTGAAAATGGCCTGAATATGATGGGCAATCTGGTCAGGACCTATTTTGACAAGGATGGCCATCATATCCAATTCAATGTGATTGACAAAGAAACCCTGCTGGCCGCGCAAAAAAAACCCGAGGAATACCGCGACCTCATTGTGCGTGTGGCAGGCTACAGTGACTATTTCCGCAACCTTGACCAGGAACTGCAAAACGAAATTATCGCCCGCACGGAACAGGAACATTTCTAAAGAGCAGCAAGGGAAGCACCGGCAAATACGGTGAGGAATGCAGCACCGCCGGGAACCAAAGTGATTGAGCGACCGGAAAGCTCCGCCCCACAGGGGGCAGACATGATACGGTATGGCATCCTGCGCCAAAACGAAGAGCGGCAACGGTATCAGGTACCGTCGCCACTTCATCTTGTCTCTCAAATCTTTATTTATTTAAAGATGGCCGATTATTCCAGGAACCTATCGCTCATTCCATGCATCAAGGTTGACCGTAATCATATAACCAAGCTTGTTCAGGTCGTCGTTCTCATCAGCTGAAAAACCCAGACTTACCGTTCCTGTTACATCATGAACAAATACCTCATACTCACTAAAGAAAGGCTCCTCAAGCTCAAAACCCAGTTTTTCAAGTTCAGCCACGAAAAAGTCATGAATTTCTTTTGCACTTCCAGCATCCTCATACATCCACATCCAATGTAACCCTTCATTAAAAGCGGCGGTTTCCGTATCAAAAGTCATAACCGCACCAGGATAAACCGGCAAACCTTCAGGTAAAGCTTTTTCCGGCTGATAGACATCGTCAGGGTCTTCATGCTCTACGGGTGTTTTTGTAACTAGACCCTCCGTGTCACCGATTGAAGGAACGATTGCCTTACTATCAACGGGTTCATTCGATTTATTGCTGCTGCATGCGGCCAGAGTAAAAATTAAGACAAGACAACAAATAACAATTATTTTTTTCATACATCCGCTCCTTTTCCGTGTCTTTCCTTTCAACCGGTCCTTCTTTTTCAGTTGACAAGCTTTTTCCATATCCTCCTATCCAGAAATCTTCAGATGGAATTCTTGAATCAATACTTGACATCATGAATTCAATGATAGCATGGAGTTTTTTAAATGAAGTTTTGAAGCAAAAACCTGATGAATATGATGTATTTTTCGTGAGAAGACCGTCCCCAAATAAATCAAAAACTTAGGCATAGGCCACATCAACTCTGCCGGGTTTTTATATGCCCTTACTGGACATCAAGCGCCGGAATGAAGACTACTTCTGAAAAGTGAACCCCTGCTTGCTTGTTGGCGTTTCTTGAACACATCAATGATATTGGAGCGGTGATTTGAGATTAGGGTCAACTATTCGGGTCATGATCCCACGCGCGAAAAAGCAGTCGATGTCACTTCAAACCAGCTGCTGGAATGATGCGCCTCAGGAATCGTTTACCGGCCATATGCAAGATGGCATTTTCATTTCCCCGTGCGAACCATTCAATGACATTCATAACGTCATCAGGAATTGAGCTGATTATTGCGATGACCGCTGCCAATGGGATCCAGCAGGATTAACACCAAGAGAGTACAACAAATATCTTATATGAGGAGTCATTGGGAACTTGCGGGCAGGCAGCAATTTCGTTTCTTCCTCAGCCCCATCAAAATCATGGGCCAATCGGGTTTCGGCGCAGGGTCGAACGCCAGGAACGGCCCAAGAAAATGTCCGCACCCCAAGAGAAGGGCAAGTGGTCAGGTTGATGCCACATTCAGCCCTCTTGCGTTGGCTCGATCAATACAAGGCTCAAGAACAATCGTACTCGAGCCAATGCATCAGGTTTTTCGCCGTTTCAAGAACAACGAGATGAAGATGCCAATCAATGCTGCACCGACAACTGACAGAAGGATAATGACAAACAAATTGTTGTTTCTTGGATTGTCTCGGTCGTCTGAATTGTTTATATCATTCGCTGTCAGTGAGGTGTCTTCTTTTAGGGTCTCTGAGTTGCTGGATTCCTGGCTCGACGGTTCAATTGACGTCGCCTCGGTTGTCGGTATCACTGTTGTCTCCGGGATAACCGTGTTGGTCGAAGTCGGTGCAGGAGCTGCTGTTGATGTTGATGCAGCTGATGACATTGGTGCAGGAGCCACTGTTGTTGGGGCAGCTGACGAAGTCGGTGCAGGAGCCGATGTTGGTGTTGGTGCTGCTGATGGCGTTGGCGTAGAGGCCGCAGTTAATGTTGGCGCAGGCACTAAAGTAGGCGTCAGGGATGCTTTTGTTTTAAAGGTTGTAAAGTACGCTGACCTGCCTGATTGACCCGACATAAGCTGATCGACTGTAAAATATTTGAGATTGACCTGATATTCTGTGCCAGGTTGCAGCCCGGTAATCGTCGAACTCAATGAACGGTCGTCGTTGAAATGTTTCAGCAGGTCAAATTCAGCTTCAGGATAGCTTCCGGCCGTATCCTTGACTATGATCCACAGGCGTTCGATCATATTCCCATTTGTCTTAATCTCTGTGACGACTTGACAACTGTTACGCGATGGCGATAGATCATCTATGCAACCATATGGTTGATCCAATAATTCTACGTACTTTGTTTCGGAGTATTTTGTTATGATTTTTGAATCTGGATCGGTTGGATTCAGCTTATAGCGAATGTATGACTGAACCGGATATTGCTTACACGAGCCGTCTTGCTTGATCCAGGAAGTAAACGGATTGCTGGCAGAAGTCACTTCAACATCATTCCAGTTTCCATAATAGTTATATCGAAAGCCTTTTTCAACGAAATAAAACAAGGTCGATACCGATCCGGAAAGCTTAAAGCCATGGCAGCCGACATACGATATGTCTACGGTTGCAGTCGCCGGCTGTGGGGGAATCTGGGCTGCTGCCTGTGGACCGGTCTGTGTCACGATGAGCAGCACAACCATGATCAAAATCGCAATCGACAATGAAGACGGTTTAAAAGATTGTTGTCTTCTCATATCAATTTCCTTCTTTCTACCCTCACATATGGGTACTCCCAATCTTATTTTTTGCACATTTGCCTTACTCGACAGGATATTTCGGGTACTCCCGCGGGCGGGGATTCCCCCAATTGCCACTCGGCCCGTGGCCCCTCTTCTTCCAATTGGATTTTCATCTCATGTTTCTCCAGGTGCTTCATGCTCATATTCAGTGCCGTCTGACGGTCTTCCTGGACATGATTCGCCCGTAACATGGCCGCCACCAGTTTCATCTTTCCGCGGGGGACAACCGACAGGGCATTACGGGCGAAATGAACGCCGCAACGCTGGTATCGGGGGTCAGGGTAGATGGTATGATCCGCTTCCAATAGGCCCAAGCATTTATCCCAATTAAGAGCTGAGTGCCTCGATGGCCTCGCTCTTTGAGATCAACCAGAAAGTTAAGTCAGGACTCCTTGTCTGCTCGTGTAGATGCTAGCCTAAAAATGCACAGTTTCGATGAGATAAGAATGTACAAAAGTGATGGGAGTGGTTAGAGTTCTTACCAAAGATCAATTCGAGGTAAGAACATGCACTATCCGATCAAATTTGATACAAGCGTGGAGGTAAAAGCTCTCACGGATCTGCCGAGACTGAAGATCATTTTGGAGGCAACAAACTTGAAACCCAACATGAGTAAGAT
>JAAZGO010000024.1 GCA_012511175.1 Fastidiosipila sp.
CCATCAGAGGAAACCATCGACGCAAGCGGATTATTCGTTATCCCGGGCTTGATCGATCCCCATGTGCATCTGGCCATGAGAAACCGGTTTGCGCAGAGTGCTGATGATTTTGAATCGGGCAGCATTGCGGCTGCTTATGGCGGAGTCACCACCATCATCGATTTTCTCGACGAGGCCACTTCAGCCCTGGAAGTAAAACAACGCTTCGATGAGCGAATGAAAGTGGCTGTAAATGTGCATATAGACTTCACCTTGCATGCCGCCGTCAAAGATATCGCCGATGATCCGGAAAATATCGCTTCCGCCGCTCTTGAACTGGGAATGCCCACCATCAAGCTCTATACCACCTACAAGGCAGATGGATCCTATTCATCACCGCGAACTGTGGAGGCCATGATTCGCCGCTCCGCCAAGGGCGATCTTCTGATCCTCTGCCACAGTGAAAAGGATGACATGCTTGATCTTGTCAATCCGAATGTCTCGGATCATAGTCTGAACCGGCCCCCCGAATCGGAGGTTGAACAGGTTCGGGAGATTGCCGGATGGGTCAGGCAGTACCGTGGCCGTGCCTACATCGTGCACACCAGTTGCGGAAGTACCATCCAGATGCTTAAGAATGAGTTCGCAGATATTCTGGGATCGAATCTTTTTATCGAGGGATGCCCGCAATATTTCCTGTTTAATGACAGCGTCTATCAGGGGCCGGATGCTCCTCTTTATACGATGACACCCCCTATAAGACCCGTTAAGGAGCAGGAATTGCTGAATAAGTATTGGCGTGACATCGACTGCTTCGCCACCGATCATTGTCCCTTCCTAAAAAAATACAAGTTTAAACCCAGCCTGCAGGAAATTCCCATGGGATGCGGCGGCATTGAGCATTCCTTCAGCGTGCTCCATCCACTTTTCGGTGACGCTGTAATTGACCGCTTTACGGAAAATACCGCACGCCTGCACGGGCTCTACCCGCGTAAGGGCGTTTTGCGGGCTGGCAGCGACGCAGACATCACAATCTTCAGCAAGACCGCTCCCGCCAGGCGGATCGATCATTCCGCTGCCGATTATTCGATTTATGCAAATGTCCCCCGCGATGTTGAGATTGTTTCTGTCATCTCCCGCGGTTCTTTTGTAATCAGGAATGGAGTCCACCAGCACCATCGGGGTCAGTATCTTGAAAGGAGGCTGTTATGAAAGCATTAAAAGCGAGATGGCTTGTCATCTCTTCCGAGGAAGTGAGAGAGAATGCCGGATTCATTTTCCAAGATGACAAAATTGTCGGCATCCTGTCGAATTCCGAAATTGAAGAAATGGAAATTGCCGGCGATCTCGGCGAAGTGATCGATGCCACGAAAGAAATTGTCTGCCCTGGCTTCATCAACTCGCATATGCACCAATATGGCTTGATATCCCATGGCATGATCCCGCGCTCAATGATTCGCAACTTCGATTCTTTCCTTGCGGATTATTGGTGGCCGGATATCGAGGACCAGCTCCGCAAGGAGGACTTGGTCGCGGGAACGTATGTCTCTGCCGCCGAATTGTTGCACTCAGGCTGTGTCGCTCTCTGTGATATTCTGGAAGCTCCCTTCATCGAAGAGGATGCCTTGATCGCTCAGGGAGAGGCACTGGAATCAATTGGCATGCGTGCCGTTGTCTCATTGGAATCCTCTGAACGTGTCAGCTACGAGAACGGCCTCCGGGGCTTGCATATGAATCGCGATGCCGTACGTCATTTCAGGAACAGCGAGCTGGTTCGCGGCGCCATCTGCACCCATACAACATTCTCCTGCAGCGAAGCCTTTATCCGCCTGGCGAGCGATATAGCACTCACTGAGGGGGCCATGATGCAGTTTCATCTTTCTGAAAGCTCATATGAACCGGAAAGAATCATGCGCGAATACGGCACCAAACCCGTCAAAATATATGAGAAAGCGGGCGCCCTGCATCCGACAACACTGGCATCCCAATGCGTCAAGGTCGATGAAGAGGAAATCTCCCTGATGGCGAAATATGGAATCAAAGCGTCTCACATGCCCATCAGCAACTGCGAGGTCGGGGGCGGCATCGCGCCGATCCCCTCTCTCTTGGACGCGGGAATTGATGTGGGTATCGGAACTGACGGGTTTGTCAATAATTTCTTTGAATTAATGCGGGCAACCTTCCTGATCCACAAAGCGAATCATGAACGAACCGATATTATGCCCGCCTCCCTGGTTTTTAAGATGGCCACCGAAATGGGAGCCAAAGCGATGGGCCTGACCCGCTCCGGTTTGTTACGCGAAAACTTTGTACCTGATTTCGTTATCATCCGCGCTGCTTATCCAACCCCCGTGCTCCCCGCCAATATCTATGACCAGATTGTCGTTTACTCGGAGCCTGCCTATGTGCGCGACGTCTACATCGGAGGACATGCGATCGTGAAAGAGGGCCGCATTACAAGTTTCGACGAGGCAGCAGCCAGAAGAAGGCTGATGGAACGAACCGAGCTGCTCTGGCACGATCAGGGAAGACCCCGGTCTTAAATAGATACTGATCCCTCGGGCACAAGAAAGCAGGGTGGCCGCTGTCAAAGCGGCCATCCTGCCTTTTTTCTAACTATTAAGCAAGTGATCCTGAAGAATCAGAATTCCGGAAAATGCTGCAGTGTGTCCACGACCTGTTTTAGAAAACGCGCGGCCGGCCCCCCATTGATGATACGGTGATCGTAAGTGAGGCTTAAATACATAACCGGCGCAATCGTCATATTGCCCTGATTGACTACAATCTGTTCGCGCATTGCACCGACACCCAACAGCGCCCCCTCTGGCGGATTGAGCACGGGTGTGAAGTAGGTGACGCCCATATTCCCCATATTACTGACGGTTATCGATGCATCGCCCAGCTCCTCGTATTGCAGTGCGTTGTTCCTGGCGCGCTCCGTCAAATCGCGCAATGTCAGCGCAATCGTTCTCAGATCCATAAGGTTGGCATCACGAATCACCGGAACGATCAGGCTGTCGTCCGGTAAATCAACGGCAACACCGATTGAAATGCGGTTGGATATCCGCACTTGCTCCTCATCGATCAAGGTCGTCCGAATTCTGGGGTGATCCTCCAGAGCCATCGCTACCGCCTTGATTATGCACGCCGTATAGGTCAGTCTGACACCTTCCTCAGCGTATCGATCCTTGAGCTCACGATACACTGAAACAAGATTCGTCATATCCGCTTCGGTTGCAATGGTGGTCTGGGCTGAACCAGTCATGCTGTCATGCATGGTCTGCGCAGTCTTCTTTTCAATCGAAGAGAGCTTCCTGACATAATCTGTCCCTGATCCCGCAACAAATCCGGGCACTGGTGCGGGGGAAGGAACTGCAAGGTCTGCCTGAACTGCCCCATCCGAACGTGGTTTTCCGTGTTTCTTAAGATCGTCGACCGTAATCGCACCGAGGAGGCCCGTCCCTTTGATGTGGCCGTAGAGGAGATTCTGTTCTTCAGCCAGTTTCCTGGCCCTCGGCGTAATGGCAACCTCGCCCGCAACTGAACTGGCCTGGGTCTCGGCTTCAGGCAGAAGCTCCTGCTCTGCTTCAGCTGCCGATCCATATTCCGGCATGGCTTCAGGAGTTCCGGATGATTCTGTCAAAGCCTCCTCAGCCGATTCCGTCATCAATGCAATCACTTCTCCACAAGGAACAGTGTCTCCTTCCTCAGCGAGGTACTTTCGCATGTAGCCATCTTCAGGACTGATGACCGAATTGGTTATTTTATCGGTTGACACTTCGGCCAGGATATCGCCTTTCGCCACTTTTTGTCCAACCTCGACCAACCATTCGTCAATGGTTCCTTCTTCCATGGTGAGGCCAAATTTCGGCATTGTAATTTGAATGAGCATCTATTAATCCCCCTTATGCCCTAGCCGTAATGAACCAGGTCTCTGCAGGATGCCAGCAAATCATCCTTTTGCGGCATCACGCTGTCTTCCAGCACAGGAGCAAAGGGAACCGGCGTGTCTTTTGATGTTACACGCTTGATCGGGGCGCTTAAGTATTCGAAAGCGTCTTCTGTCACCATTGCCGAAAATTCAGCTGCCCATCCACCGACTTTCGGACCTTCCTGAAGGAGAACAAGACGACTTGTCTTCGCAACCGAATTCAGCAGTGTTTCCTTGTCGTACGGGAAAATGGTGCGGGGATTGACGATCTCAACAGATATACCCTCTTGTTCCAGAGTCCGGGCCGCTTCATCAGCCATCTGAAGCATCGTCTGGGTGGCAACGACGGTCACATCGGTACCTTCGCGTTCAACAACCGCTTTATAAAGCGGTAATTCGTAATACTCTTCCGGGACTTCACCCTTGACATTGTAAAGTTTTTTGTGCTCCAGAAAGATGACCGGATTATTGGATTGAATGGCCGATGTCAGCAGGCCTTTGGCTTCATAAGGCGTGGAGGGACAGACGATCACCAGGCCGGGTGTGTTGAGGAACCAGGCTTCAACGTTGGCCGAATGGTGATACGCGCACCGGATACCGGCGCCTTGCGGCATACGCAGTGTGAGCCCGCAAGATGTTTTGCCCTGAAACATATAACCCAGCTTGGCTGCATTGTTAACAATCTGATCAAAGGCAACCCCGGCAAAATCAGCAAACATCATTTCCGCGACCGGTTTAAGGCCACAGACAGCGGCCCCACATGACAGGCCAACGATCGCCGCTTCAGAAAGAGCCGTATCTTTCACGCGGTTGGGCCACTTTGCCCACAGACCCTGGGTGATACCGAAGTCGCCACCCATCTTCGCAACGTCTTCGCCTATGACAAATACTCGTTCATCTTTTTCCATGACTTGATGCAGGGCTTCGTTGATGGCCATCCCATAAGAAAGCTTTCTAGCCATTGTTTACCTCCACTTTTCTGTCCGCATAAACGTACTTCGTTGCCATTTCAAGATCAGGCTCAGGACTCTCCAACGAAAACTTCAACATTTCCATGACATGGTCTTTCTCCTCGTTTTCGATCTTCTCGAGCTCTTTCTCCGGCACTCCTTCACGTTCCAACAGAATATTCTTAAGCCGCATCAAAGGGCATTTTTTCCTCCATTCCTCAACTTCCTCGTCAGGGCGATAAGCTGCAGGGTCACCGGCAAAGTGTCCCTGCCACCGATAAGTGACAAATTCCAGCAAAGTCGGTCCTTCCCCTTTTCTCGCCCTCTCCACCGCAGGCTCCATCGCAGATACAACGGCTTCGATATCGTTTCCGTCAACACGAAAACTGGGTACTCCGTAACCCTCGCCCCAGGTTTTCAATTCTTTTTGCGGGTGGACGTCATCCGTGTGCGTGGAAATCGCGTAGAAGTTATTCAGCAGGCAATAGACAATCGGCAAATTCCATGTCGCCGCCATATTCATGCTCTCATGACAGGTCCCTTCACCCAGGGTGCCATCACCAAAGAAGATGGCAGTCACATCATCCGTATTATTGTAAACAGAAGCAAATGCCGTCCCCAGCCCTGTGACCATGGTTGAACCCTGGATGCCGTTGAATCCCATATTTCTGCATTCAAGATCATTGATATGCATTGAGCCGCCGCGCCCATGGTTGATTCCCGTATTTTTGCCAAATATCTCGGCCATCACAAGCTTCGGATCTGTCCCGCAGAGCGCGATGGCGCCGTGCCCCCGGTGATCGGGGAATTTATAGTCCGTTTTTTTCAGACAATCCACGACCCCCGCCTGGCACGCTTCCTGCCCCGTGGATAAATGGACAAATCCGGGGATCGTCCCGTTCGCCGCATACTGCTCAATCACATTCTCGAATTGACGGATCATGAACATGTCGCGATACAGTTTCAGTAATCTCTTTTTTGGTAGTTTCATATAAGCTCCTATATGTGATTGTATTCATGCCACAAGGCACCAAACAGCCGAAGCTGTTGCATCCAATGGTTCGATAAACTTTTGTGCACTGAACAGATCGGCATCAGCTCAAAACGGTACCCGCTCCTACTGGAAAGCGGACGCAAACCGCTCAGATCATGCTAGTAAATTTGAAGGAGGATGTCAAGCGTCCTGATCGCTGAAGAGCCGTGAACCGCAGAAGAAACGACCGACCCATCGGCACAACCCCGGCGCTTCCGGAAAGGCAATACCGGCAACTTCCATGTCCGCCTGCGCCACCTTCATTCGCCCTGGTGCTTGTCTTCCCCCATAATTGTTCCGACAATCCCGTTCCGGGTGAGCCCTCCAAAATACAAGTCAAGACGACTCATTGAACCTGTGGTTGATTCCTCGAATTTCTTCAAGACTGCTTCCACGGATTCCCTGCTGTAAACAACACCAACCAGGGCGGATGCCACCTCATCCGAATCAAGCCATCCAAGGTAGTCGCCCTCAAAATGACAGTGTTCGATACGGGAATGGTGCACCAATAGTTTCACTGTTAATTCTCCCTTGTCAAAACGGCGGCTGTATGAAACATTGAATGAAGGATTTTTGCCGAAGGTCCATTCATCATTTCGGTATTTGCTTTCAGCCAATGCAAGGATTGCCCGCTTCTCCTTCTCGCTTGGTTCATATGGCAAATATGTCTCTGAATCCATAAAGGCATTCAGGAGGAGTTGTTTGAACTCCAGGATGTCAAGGGATTGTGGCAAATGGTCTGCAATTCGGGTCACGCGTGATCTTACGGAAGGAACACCTTTTGAGACGATTTTTTCCTTATTGACCGTCAAAACCCGGACTAGGACACCCAGATCAGAAGAATAAAGCAAAGTACCGTGAAAGAGAACACGATCGCCAACGACGCGCGCCGCACTGCCTGAAATCTTTCTTCCTTCCACCAAGAGGTCATTACGGCCACTGATCTCCGCGTCGATACCAAGAGTTGCCAACGCGGTTTGCACCGGCTGCAAAAATTGATGAAAATCGAGGTGATCCAGATCCGTTTCCAGGCGGATAAAAGAATAACAAAGATTTCCCAGGTCATGGTACACTGCGCCGCCACCCGTAGTACGGCGAACCAGGTGAATACTATGGGATCTCAAATAATCGTAATCAACCTCACTGTACGTGTTCTGAAAGGCGCCAACGACGACGGTTGGTTCATTTCGCCACAGCATGATAATGGGATCATCAAATGCGGCATGACGTAGATAATACTCTTCGTAAGCAAGATTGAGAGCCGGATCCGTCGTGTTGGTTTCGATAACAAACATAAATCCCTTATCAAGCACGCTTCTCTTATTCTTCCTCTACTTGAGCCGGAATATAATGCCTGCGGCCTGTCTTTCAATATATAATAAACCTCTGGGACACGAAAGCCAGCCCGCCCCGCTTGCGACAATTCGATAACTTATGGGTCTCAACTGTGCGAAAATGATGATCCCGCATGAAAGAAAAATTAATACGAAAAGAGGTTGCCTCCATGCAACTAAGCAAACGAAGCGTTGAGTTGATCGAGAAAGATATCCTGCCCCGTGCAGAAGCGTTAGGCTGTGCGGTGACCACCCTCTCGTGTGGCGCGACAGTCATTGATATGGGAATTCACGTACCTGGAAGCTGGGAGGCGGGTCGTCTTTTTACTCAAGTGTCCTTGGGAGGGCTGGGAGAAGTCTCTTTCAGCCGGTTTTGCCAGGGGCAGGTCGACCTGCCGGCTGTCGCGGTTACCCTGCCGCATCCTCAGGAAGCCTGTCTGTCATCACAGTTTTCAAGTTGGAAAATCAAGCAAACGGGAAGCTACCGCTTGTACGGTTTTGGGTCAGGACCTGCACGGGCCATTGCCCGGCAAGATGATGTCGCCAGGATGTGGCATTACCGCGACAGCTGGCACGCCACGGCCCTGTGTGTACAAACAGCGGAAATGCCGGATAACGAAATTGCTTTGGAGGTTTCCAGGGCTTGCGATGTTGACCCCTCTCGCGTTTATCTTCTGGCGGCAACAACGGGCAGCCTGGTTGGCTGTATTCAGATTTGCGCCCGTATGCCTGAAGTGGCCCTCTGGGGGTTGGCTGTCAACGGCTTCCCGCTGGAAACCGTTCTTGGCTTTGATGGTTACGGGGTTGTCGCACCCTGTGCAAGGGATGAGCTTCTTGCAATGGACCGCGTCAATAATTCCATCTTTTATGGTTCGTACGCACGCCTGCTGGTTGACTGTGAAGATCATGCGATCGAGCGTATTCTGCCAATGATGTCCTTTGCTGACACGATCCACGCGGGAAAAACATTTGGCAAGTTATTTGAAGAAGCCAACTACAACATTTACAACATGGACTTGAGTGTCCATAAAGTGGCTGTGTGCGAACTGAATAACCTTCGAAGCGGCAGGTCATTTCGCACAGGATCCTTCAATCCGGATATACTCTACGCTAGTTTTTATGGCCCCTAAACCGACCTCCGGCACTTCCCTCCTTCAGGAATGGGAGAAATGCCTTATTCGGCATGCTTGGACACATACAGCGGCAATGCTGCATAAAACTGTATCGCTTTCAAATACTCGTCAACCTGAACCCTGTCCCGGTTGGAGTGGCAAAAGGCCTCGTCTCCCGGACCGAAGCCGATCGAGGGGATTCCCAAACGGCCACAAAAATGGGTCGCATTCGTGCAAAAGGACCACTTGGTGATAACGGGTTCATTTGAAAACAGATCCCGAAAGGTTTCGACCCCTGCTTGTACCAATGGATGGTTTTCGGGCAGCACCCAGGATGGCAAATAATCAACCATCTCGATCTCGTAGCCTGAATAGGTCTTCACGTGCTCCGTATTGACCCGAATCTCGACTCCTTCAATGTCCTGATCCAAGCAACGGGCTTCCATCAGGAGATCTTCGAGCGATTCATTTGCAGCAGTACGGCGGTCACAAGTGATGATGACTTGACCGGGAATCGTGTTGAGTGATGGTGTCTTGCACTCAAGACATGTCACTTCGATGGAACCCTTCCCCAAAAAAGGATCCTCCGGAAAATCCTGATAGTCGTCAATCGCTTTGATAATCGGCAGTGCTTTGACAAGCGCATTGTCTCCGCGCCAGGCTGCCGATGCATGTGCCGCTTTTCCCGGAACCAGGAACTGAAGCAGGGCTCTGCCTTTATGGCCACGCATAATGCGTAGTCCGCTTGCTTCGGCAACCAGAACAAAATCCGGCTTTATATCGAAATTTTCCTTCAACATGGCTTCAACGCTGGCACCTGTGACGGCTTCCTCCGAGACTGAACCCGAGACCCAGAGCGTGACATGATTGGCCAGACCAAGCTCCTTGACAATTCGCCCCGCCCAAGTGATGCCCATAAGGCAGCCCTTGTCGTCACAGGCGCCCCGCCCGTGAATAGCTCCGCCCGCAAGCTGTCCTGAGAGCGGCGGATATTCCCATTCTTTCTCATCACCGAGTGAAACAGTATCAATATGCGCATCGTAAAGAATGACGCGAGGTCCGTGTCCAACCCTGCCCAAAACATTCCCAACCGGGTCGATCCGAACTTCATCGTAACCGTAAGTTCTCATTTTGTCGGCCAGGAAGCGAACCGCTCTCCCCTCATTAAATGTGACACTCTCAATTGCAACAAGGCTCGAAAGATCCTGGACGATAACCTCCCGGTACACTTCAACCATCGCTCTGATACGGCTGATCTGTCCTGCGTCACTCCGCTCCATTTGCCCTCCCGCCAAAACAAGTCTCTAGCCTTTGGACTCGATGGAATCGAGCGCCTGGCTAATCTCAAGACGTACGTCAGGGTCGCTTTCCTGATTTAATCGCGTCTCCAGCAATGCCTTCCCCTTGTCTGTTCCGATTTGTCCGATCGCCCAGGCCACATGGGACCGGATCATCGCGTCATCATTGTCGAGCTCCCGGCCCAGATCATCAAGATAACGGGGATCATGGGTATTACCCAGAGCGACTGCCGCGTTGCGCTGAAAATAGCGTGGTTTCAGATCAAAGTTGTAGCCGATGGGTTGAACGTATTTCTCGAAATAATCTTCTTCCATGTGCAGCATGCCCACAAGTGAAAACTCCTTTGATATCTTTTCAAGAAGCGGATCTTTCGGCAGCTCCATCCGCAATCGCTTGGCATTGCGCGGACACACTTCCTGACAAATATCGCAGCCGAAGACCGCCTCGCCCATTTGTTTTCTGACCTGGTGAGGAATGCTGTCGGTCACGCCAAAACCGGTTTCGTCCTTCGCCATTGAGGTATTAAAATTGATGCAGAGACGCGGTACCAGCCGGAAAGGCGCGTACAGCGCCTGGGTTGGACAGGCATCGATACATGCAGTACAGCCGGGTGGACACTTGCAGGTTGTCTCATCGACGGGTGTATCGTAGTCGAGTTCACGGTCAACCACGAGGGCTGAAAGATAGATAAAGGACCCCGTTCCGTCCACAAAAGCGAAATTATTACGTCCTGTATTGGTTATGCCAGCGCGCATACCGAGCCTGCGTTCCGGAAGCATCAAGAACGGCGCAACCTGGATCCCCTTGGAGCGGATGAAGTCTTCAACGGATTGGAGCCGTAAACCCGCAATGCGCGGTGCAAAAGCGTTCATGGTACGTGATTGGTAAACACGGCCGACTTTGCCCAGCATATTCTCCGGAAAAGAGGTACGAAAATAATCATAGGCCATAACAATGATGGACTTGGCCGGTGGCCACACCTCTTTCGGTCTGGCGGCAAGCAATGGCTGATACGGTCCTTCTGTATAAAAATCATAGAGATCCCCTCGTGAGAGAAGTTCTTGAATGTGATCTTCAAAATCGTCTGCCGGTGCGATTCCGACACGGCAGTATCCCTGATCCAGGGCAAATTGCTTTATTTGTTCTGCGAGCGTAACCATTATGCGCCCTCCTTCTTTTTCATCTGGTAACCGGTTTCAGGTCACTTGTGACAGGTTGTCCTTTGGCAGCCATTGCTTCATGGAGCCTACACAAACCTGCACAGGATCAGCCGGCTGCGGCCATGTTGGCCCGGTATGTTTTTTGTTTTTTATCGTAGCCCTGAAAATTCCGCTCGTAAGAGCGCCACGGAACTGGCGTGGCAGAATACAGTATAGCTGCCAGTCAGTTCATAGGAATTATCTGCCGGCGGAGCAGGATCGCCTGATCCGTTCAATTATGTCGGGCAAAACTCTTTCGCACGATATAAGCACAGGGGGTGTATACCACGCGCCCGGTGTCTTTCAAAATACATGCAAATCCTTTCTTTGATTCAACTGCTTCCCCTCCGGAGACAAAAGAATTCAACCATCAAAACTGAAATCCATTCTGCTCTTCTTAAATAAATATATCAAATCACAGGATTTTGCGTCCAATGAAATCGGGGAGTACCAGCTCTTGGCGTGCAGCTCAGTTTTCGCCTGTTTTCTTTAGCAGATACCGGGCAATTTCCAGAGGAATATCCACATCCGACACGAGAGATAATCCCCGCCATGCGGGGGAGCCGTTGACTTCACTCACATAATATGTTCCGTCCTTGGCCGGTAACAGATCAACTCCCGCCATCTCGGCACCAATAACGGAGGCAGCTTTCAGCGCTAAACTTTTGATAGATGGAGACGGTCGGTAAGGAATGGGTTTACCTCCCAGTGCGCAATTGGCGCGCCACTCGACCCCAATCCGCCGCATCGCTGCGACCACTCTGCCTCCAAGGACAAAGACACGGATATCCTGTTGATCACACTGGATAAAACGTTGCAAATAGAGAACGGCACCATTGGAAACAAGCTCGCGAAATGACCGTTCAGCCGTTTCCTCATCGGTAAGCCGCAGCATCCCTTTTCCCCCTGATCCAAAAAGCGGTTTATAGACCACATCGCCGCCCAGGCTGTGAAAAGCTTCCACGCCTTCGTCGACCCTTTCTGTAACGATGGTGGGTGGGACAGGTAAACCGTGTTCGGCTAGAAGCGACGAAGTATAGTACTTGTCGACTGTCTTTTCGATCGTTTTAGGCGAGTTCAGAAATACAACCCCACGGCGCTCCAAGGCGTACAAAGCATCCATTCTGAAGATGATCTGTTCCAACGAACCACTTGGAATCGCACGTAACACCGCACCATCACACCCATTGAACAGGTCCGGAAGATTCGGAGAGTGGGCATGGAGTGTCAGTTGATCGATCGGAATGAAGTTTGATACAGCTCCTAAACGGACGAACGCTGATAAAAGTTGTTTGGAGTGAAACCCTGGTTTTGACCCTGTGATGATAAATTTTTTCACTCAGTTTTCTCCGCGACAAAGATTTCAGCCTTGCAAAGTCCGCTTTTGGCACCACGATAACGCTGGAATAGCACGTGCTGCCATGAGGCGGGAAAAGGGAGATCTGCCTTTTCCATTTCCGAAAACAGCAGCTGCAAAAACGATGAAGGAAGCTTCTCTGTCACATAGAAATCCTTCGAAATTTCTGTTTCACAGGGAAGGATCATGCTGCCGCGATCCATACCGGGGCCAATCCGGACGTGCGGGCTAAGTCTTTCTGTGACAACAACCGTTCCTCCCCGCATATCCCGTCCGATTGCAGGACCATCCATTTGCCTGACCAGAACGAGTCCGCGGCGCATACGCCAACCTAATTCCCCACTTGCTTTCCCCTCAATCAGAACGACACCGTTCTGCATGTAATTGCAACAATCGCCCATGGCATGACCTGAAACGCGAAGACATCCACCCTCCATGTCCCTCGCAAGCCCCGGCCCGACATCTCCCTGGATCCATAGATTTCCCTTCTTCAGGCCAGAGCCAATCCCCATAGCACGTGAACAGTCCCCTTTGAAGACCAGCATGTTCTCCTCCCCGTGTTCGAACTGAATATCGAAAAGGCTGTCGCTGGACAGGAGCTCCCGTCCCATGCGAATACGGAGGCCAGTCAAGCTGGAACCGGAAAACGACTCTCCAAGCTGGTCGGCAACGGCTGAAAAGGGTGACAGATCCATCCACGTCCAGGGTGAATCCCTGAAAGTCAGTATGACCTTCATATCAGGCAGTCTCTCCTTTCCTCTTCAAAGTTCGCACCCCATTGTCGTCGAGGAATCGATCCGTCAAAAAGGTTTGATCAAAATCGATACTCATCCGGTGCAGAAGTTTTTTCTTGACAGATGCCCGGTCATAGTCGGGAAACGGTGTTCGCCAGATGGAGGCTGTTTGTTGCCAGCCAAGAGCAGGGTCAAGAGGCACGCCTTCCTTGATGACCTGGCGCGGTTCCCGGAACATTCGCCCGCGGTCAGGCAGGTCACGATAGATAACCAGATCGGCGTCCGCGCCAATCCCCAGCTGTCCCTTGTTGGCGAGACCAAGCGATGAAGCAGGGCCTGATCGCGTCAGTCTGGCAATTTCCGACAAGCTGAACTCCCTTTGAATGCTTTTCAAGCAGGAGCGAGAGAGTGCCTTGCTGTTTAATTTCCCCGCCTCCGCATCACGGAATGCCTTATCCATCAGCAGCTGGATCAAGTAGGGGTAAGCCCGGAATGATCCCCCGTTCGGATAGTCGGTCGTCAGCATGCATTGTTCCGGATTCCGGGTAAGCAGCAGAAGCTCAAGCCCGGCCAACCACTGGATCGAACCCATGTAAGAGCGCTTATATTCCAATGGGAGTGCGCTGAGCGTGCCGTCCTCCTCCCATTGTTGTTTCATCAGACCACTGCAGGCACGACGGCCACTCAGGTATTCCGCAAATCCAGCATCGGCCGTCACTACCTCTGCCGGACCGAAAACAACGGCACCGACATCCGATGTGAGCTGAGGATTATCGTTAAGACAGCGCGCCAATTCCTGTGAAGCCGTGGTCAATCTGCCCTTATTGTCAGTTTTATAAGCGTAAAATTGTAAATGAGCCAGATGCAATCGGCGTCCCCGGGCCCGATTCACCGTATCCACAACCATCCGCCAGGCATCTCGTTGGCCGAGAAAAGGGTGATGCAGGTGAAGTGCGTGTGGCAGATCGAGGTATTCGTTGGCGTCAATCAGGCGATCAATCATCTTCTCCGGGGAGAGTCTGTCGGACGTCATCCCTCCGCACGGGTTGATGCACTTTAGACCGTAAGCAGCGGATATGTCAAGCGTAAAAGAAAGATATTCCCGTAAAGCCGCATCTTCGCCTGTTTCAAGTAAAGCAAGAAGTGTTGGATTCTCGCCCAACCAGACAAGATTCATCTTGTCCGGCCCCCCGCAGGCTCCTTCCAGAATCGCCTGCCGCGCGCTGAGGGCAGGCATAGCCGCGTTGACCACAGCGGTGTAGCCCAGAGCCAGATAGTCCTGGGAAATGGATTTTACACCCGGTACCACCTTCGATTGCGACTGCCGGACCAATTGAAGCGGATAGCCACAGACATGGCTGTGAATGTCGACAGCTCCCGCCATTACGACATCCCCGGCTGCATCCAGTGTTTTGCCCTGGAACAAGGCCGGTTCTGGAATGATCTTCCCATCCCTGACCCAAAGGTCGGCCGACTCCCCCTGTTTCCCATTGACAGGATCGAACAGACGGGCGTTCATAATCTTCAGCATGCTTTTACCTCGGACAGCAATCCTTTCAAAACATATCGTATAGACGGGTAAGGTGATCCCATTTTCCCGTATTGCGTGAGAACCATGCCGTCGGGACGGAGGATGGTGTATTCCTCTTCGGCTTGGACCGCACTTTGGAGACCGTCACAGGCATCCGGCGGACAAGCTGAAGGGCCTATGGCAATCAAAGGAATACCGTCCAAACGGGGGTCCACGCCACTTTCACCCAACCGTAAAACCAGATCCGTTACCTTGGCATCACATAAACTGACTACATCAAAACAACGGTCAGCGCGAGGTATGCCGCCTGACCAGACAGACGCTGCACCGCCTGCTTCTTCCAATGCAATTTCGTATGCACCCGCAGCATTGCGACCGAGAACATCCTGCCCGCTTTCCCATTGCATGGCCCCCGACAGTCTTCCCTGGTGGAGGAGCGGATTCAGCCAATCGAAAAGTTCCGGAACAAGCACGGCTTGCCTGAAAACCAAGACCGGCTCGCACCGGCGCATAAGCTCGACTACATCCTCAAGTTCTGAAATCCTGTCATTTCCAGGCGCCCTGCCCCGCAAAGAGGCATGGAGAGACGGCCAGACCTGGACTTCGGCCAGTGCATCGCAGCGAATGACAGGAATATCTGGTGAAAGAACTATTTCCGATGGCAAATCAGAGCTGCCCACGAAAATCACAGCCGGTGCACGGAGCATCGTGCCGACCGTGAGCGTCGAGCTCAGGCGCGGGGTAACAGAAATATAGGCACCAAGCGCTTCGGCCAATCGAAACGCAAGGCGCTGTTCTTCCAGCGATAACTCCCACAGACCGTATATTGCCGGTGCACGGGACCGGCGCATGGCACCTGCAATCCTGGCCACCTTGCGATTTATCTGATCCCAATCAACAGGCATGATTCTTCTCCAGTCGCTCGTAAAGCAAATCTGCTTTCACCAGCAAGGCATTCAGGCACGCGTCACGGGTGTCAGCTTCTGCGAAAACCGTACACAGGGGGTGCTGTGGCTTGATTATCTCGCCGGGCATCGGGACATCAGCCATTCCATCCTGTAACCATTCTAGCGAATTAGAAGGAACATGCACGCCCGAATCCGGAGCATAAAGCACTGCTTTGCCAACTGCTCCGACCGGCAGGTCAGTGACAGGCGGAAGCTGTCCTTCAATTTGGGCAATCGCGGGAAGAAATCCTGGAATTCTCTCAAGCAATTCGAATGAACCGCACCATCGCGGATTGATCTCCAGCAGAAGCGGTTCGCAGTCCTCACCCATGATGAAATCAATGCCGTTCAGCCCAACCAGATGGTATTCCCGAGTTAGGCATCGCGCGATGGAAGTCAGACGGGCGAGCAGCTCCTCATTCCAGTCCCGAAGCAGAATATTTCCACAGTAGGCGTATCCTGGCACATGGAGAGTTTCGCTGATCTTCCGATCGAAGCCCAGTTGTTCTGTCACTCCCAAAAGCGTGACCTCACCCTCTGAGGCAAAGAAGCTGGCCGAAAAGGATTGGGCTTCTTGTTTTTCCTGTAAAATGGATCCCCTGGGTATTTTTCCCCCTGTCCATGGGCGCACGCCGGTTCCGCCGTGCCGGGAAGGATTCTTCTCCAGAATCTGCACATGGTCGGGCAGTTCAGCGGCTGAAAACCAGGTAGGGGGGAACCCGATGCCCGCACAATCCAGAAAATCAAACCAAGCCCGGATATCAGCTAAGCGGCGGAGCGTGTCAGCTGAGTTGCCACTGATCTTCCCCGGGAATGATTCCACCAGCGCCTCGGCGTTTGAACCATAAAGCAACACATCGTAATGGGCTCGTTGCTGCAATGCTTCATTAAGCGAAATAACCGGAATGCCTCGTATCTTTAAATCAGCATCCCCGTACGCGTCCGCTGCGGTGACATGGTATCCTGCATCATGCAAAGAACAAGCCGGACTTCGCACTGACCAGCCGGCGACCAGCACCCTCATGAGAAGAGTTCCCACAAGGGAATGCGGACTTTTCCAAGGTTACCCCCATAATTGCCGGCTGTGATCCGGACAATACCATCGATGGCAGCGGCTTCAATTCCAGCTTTCATCGCACGTCTGACATCGTTCTCGTGTTCACCGCAAAGGACAATTTCATAGCAGCAATTCACTTCCGCCCCGATTTCTGAATCAGTCAAATAAGCTAATGACGGACAGAAGAGATGATTCGTCGAAGCACGAAGATTTTTATACCTGGATCCCACTTTGCTTCCCGAACGCACAATACCGCCAGGGAACGGCAAAATAACACGCCCGCTGGAGCGCATGGCGGCTACAGCGCATTCCGCAGCCTTCAAAGCAGCCTCGCGTGACCGCCCCAGAAGAATCAAGTTGCCGTCGGTTGCATTTTCAAAAGATCCGAACGATTCTTCAACCAGGAATTCGCCGTCCATAACAGGGATACGCCAGAACCTGCGGCCAAATAGCAACTTTGACATCTGGTGTCCATCTCCAAAGTAACGTAAGCTGCTTCCCACCTTAATGGGCTGGCCGCCCATGGTTCCGTTAAAGCATGCGGTCGTCGGACAGGTGAGCACACATTGGCCCACCCGAGCGATCGTCTGCTCTTCCAGCATCTGTCGTGTGAGAGACAAGATCACAATCGATACGCCGGGACGTCCATCCGGGCCCGCTTCGATTTCCGATTCAATATCCGCTTCACAACCACAGGCGACTACCGAAGTGGCGAAACCGGTTGCCTTCCTTCCGGCCTCCCTGGCCCACTCCAGGCTGTCTGCAGTAACCAGGAAACGCGTTCCCACCATATGGAAGCCTTCGGCAAACGTATTTTCAATCTCAACACCGTTAATCTTCATGATGCCCGTACCCCTGCCGGAAGAAAGGGCTCTGCCGCGTTAATCAGTTGGTGTACAAACGACCATATGGGATCGTTCTCTGGCGATCTTCGGCCAGGGCAATAGCTTCCCCGACCAATTCCTCTTCGGAGACAGTCTGGATGACGCCATCCATCATGACTGGTTTCCCATCGATGATGACATTTCGAACATCCGAAGATTTGCCGCAATATACAATCTGTTGAATCACGTCGTGGACGGGTGCAAAATGGACAGCGCCGGTATCCATGATCACTATGTCGGCAAGCTTCCCTTCCTCCAGCACGCCTGCGTCCAGGCCCGCTATTTCGGCGGCATTTTCAGTAGCCATTTGGTATACCTGTTTGGCAGTCAGAGCTGCCGGGTCTTCATACTTCAATTTCTGCAGCATTGAGCCAAAACGCATCTCTTCGAACATATCAAGCAAATCATTTGAGGCCGCCCCGTCCGTGCTGAGACCGACATTGAGGCCGCGGTTCAGATAATCAACAATCGGGGCGATACCGCTGCCAAGTTTGCCATTGCTCTTGGGGTTGTAGCAGATGCTGACTGCACGTTCCGCAGCAAGTTCCCGCTCGTGTTCGGTAAAATGAACAGCATGCACGGCGCAGAACGGATAATCCAGGAAGCCCACTGAATCCAGATACTGCAAGGGTGTCAAGCCGGTATCCCGAAGCGACTCCTGAACCTCCCAGGCAGTCTCCGAAACGTGGCAGAAGGTTTTCAACCCATATGCCTCGCTTGTGTCACGAAGCCAAAGCAGGTAATCCGGCGTGCAGGTAAAAGGTGTGGAGGGTGCAATGGCGACCCGTTGCAAACCTTTGTTATGCCAGCGCTCAATCGTTGAAATAATTTCAGCCCTCATTGCTTCCGCGGATGAAGTGAAGGCTTCGGGTACCCATTTGTCAACTGCCTGAATCGCTCCGGTACCACGTATTCCAATGCGTTCCCACATGGAAAAAAGATCATCCGAGAGGACATCCATATCGACAAAAGCGGTGATTCCACTTTTCAGCATTTCAATGGCACCGAGACCGCCATAGAAAGAGCTCAAACGATGGTCGCCTGAGTGGGCATCTTCGAGGATGACGCCAACAAAAGGAAAAGTAACTTCTTCACACCATTCCTTAATCTTCAAACGATCTTCCACGCCCTTGAGCATATTTTGGTACAAATGCGTGTGCAGGTTCACGAAACCGGGTGCAACGACCTTATCTGAACAATCAATCGTCAGGCATCCCTCTCCCGGTACCGGGATATCAGAACCGATCCGTCTGATTCGATTGCCCTCGACCAAGAGATTGACATCCTGGACGACGCGATCTGAATCTTGCACCAAAAAAGCGATATTTTTAAGATAAATCATAATATCCTATCCATAATGGGCGGCAAAAGAGTTGGTTCTCTTTTGCCGCATGACAAATTTGCTATTACCTCATGTGAGATAGATGATTCCAGCAAACCACTCAATCCTCATCCATTGCTTCATCCACAACCGGTTCATCCTGGCATTGATCCTGGGGACCCACATAGACACCTATTTTGGGTAATCCCTTTAGCAAGGGTACCCCGATAATTGCTGCAATGGCTGCAAAAAGAACACGTTGCAGCGGGGTAACCAACAATAATGGTTGGAAGATTTCGGCGGGCAGTCCATAGAGCAAAATGGCAAAGAAGTTGCCAATTGGAAGTGAAGCTCCCATGAATCCTGCAAATGCGCAGATCCAAATCGCCATAAACTGAAGGCCAATATTCTTACCGATCAGCCATCTGCGGGCAAACAAACCGCCAATGATCATTGCAATTGCCGCCAGCCCGTACAATACCATATACAGGGGGAAGGCCTGTCCTGTCGCTGTGGACAGCCAGAGTACGACGCCGCCTCCCGCAATAACCAGAGATAATGGCCAAAACTTTCCTCCACGGCTGACGAGACCTGCCGCCAAGGCACAAAACAAGTCGGTTACAAAGCTCGCAAGCCCCAAAAGAGCAGTGTGCGGAGCGATGAGTGATCCAATAAATGAACCGACCGAGGCCGTAGCAGCACCCGCGACGGGACCGAAGAATATCCCTGCCAACGGCGCAAAAATGACACCCACTGAGAAAGACGAACCTGTCCCAATAATGGGGATCGTTGGCAACAGCGCGGAAGCTGCGTGCAAGGCAGCCCAAACAGCAACGATGGCGGGATGCGTATTACCCAATACCGTAAACTTCTTTTTGTTCTCGCTCATACTCAATTCTTTCTGATACCTCTCTGAATGCATGACCAAAGCCTAATGATTGAGACAGCAAAACTGACTGCCATCCCAACCATTAGGCTGAATCTGTTAACCTCTCTACGGTTCTTCGTCTTTTATTTCTTCTTCATCAAAAGCTGCTTCCTGCGGGCCGACATAAACACCAATTTTGGGCAAGCCAATCAGCAGCGGTGTGCCAATGATTGCAGCAACCAGGGAGAAAATGGCTCGCTCCGTGGGAGTCAACAAAAGCAGCGGTCTGAAAAGTTCCGCGGGCAGTCCATACATCAAAATTGCAAGGAAGTTGCCGGACGGCACAGACGCACCAAGCAGCGACGCGAATGTGCATATCCAGATTGCCACGAACTGAAGAACGATATTCCTGCCAGTCAACCATTTGCGGGCAAATAAACCGCCAACGACCATGGCTAGCGCAGCAAGCGCATAGAGGACCATGTACAGAGGGAAAGCACGGCCGGTAGCCGTCGCCAACCAAAGTGCCGAGCCGCCGACAGCAAAGAGCAATGACAGAGGCCACAACTTTCCACCACGGCTAACTAAACCTGCCACCAATGCGCAAAGCAGTTCCGGTATGAAGCTGATCAGACCGAAAGTTGCTGTGTGCGGAGCAATAAGGGATCCAATGAAAGAACCGACTGTCGCTGCCGCCGCACCTGCAATAGGTCCAAAGAAGATTCCTGCCAAAGGTGCAAATATCATCCCAACGGAAAAGGAGAATCCTGTTCCGATAATGGGAATCGTCGGTAACAGCGCGGATGCAGCATGCAAGGCTGCCCATACGGCAATTACAGCCGGATGTGTGTTACCGAGTAATGAATATTTCTTTTTCGTACCACTCATACTATTCCTCTTTCTACGATGCAATGCATCAATCGCTCTACGGACATCCCGTTATAACCAACTGCGGACGCCCGCCTCCCAATCCGATCTGTCCCCGCCAGTCAAGAGCCGACGGGGGTGCCAACGAAATTGGTAAACATGTCACCGCCCGGTTCCTGATTAGTCCGCAACACAGGGGTGACTATTGAGTGCTGAACTTCCTCCCGGTCTGCCTCCTTTCCAGTGCCGAACGGCCATTCGGCACCAATTCTCTCTCTTCAGTTCCCCCAAAATTCATCTGCTTGTCCCGCCGGTCTTGTAGCCGGCACAACTGTTCCTAGTAACTTTCAACCAAATAATCACATAACTGACCCACTGTTGTCGTTTGCGGCAAATTTTTCATTTTTGCCCGGAGACGGTTGGCCAGTTGAGTGATCTGAGGAGGCAAAATATTTGTCTTTGCAAGCTCCTCTTCCTTCACAAATACTTCTTCTGTCGCCATATCCAACATAAGCTCTGCTTCGCTCAGAACGATCGTTCTATCGGCATACTCAGCGACCAAGGGCATCTGGTGGGTCACGTAAATGATCGTACGTCCCTCTTCGTGAAGGCGCCTTGCAATATCCATGATCTGATAGCAGCCCCTGTAATCCTGACCGCTGGTCGGTTCGTCCAGGATCAAAATTGGAGGATTCATGGCCAGAACGGATGCAATGACAACCTTGGCACGATCACCCTTGCTGAGTGCAGGAGGATATTCTTCAAATTTGTCTGACACTCCGACAGCTTCCGCTGCCTTATTAACCCGTTCGTCAGCTTCATCCGATGGTATCTTTGCATTCTTTAAGGCGTACAGGATTTCGTCCTTGACAGTCGACTCGAAAAGCTGGTTATCCGGATTTTGCAGCACGAAACCAATCTCGTGCGAAATCTCCGCAACAGACATGTCCTTGTTATCCTCGCCGTTAATAAAGACCTTCCCGCTCGTCGGGCGTAGCAGGCCTGTGATATTTTTCAGGAGGGTGGATTTTCCCGAACCGTTCTGTCCGATGATGGCAACAAATTCGCCGCGCTTGATGTCCAGGCTGACATCTTTCAGAGCCTCCACACCGCTGGCGTAGGTATATGACAGATGATCAATCTTCAGAACTGTTTCACTCACGAGAAGGTCTCCTTATTCTTAAACAACTGATAGATAGCTTGTTCCGCTTCATCCAGTATGATGGGATGCCGTGACATAGGCAACCCTTTTTCGCTCATTCGTCTGGACAATTCCGACACCTGAGGCGGCCTGATCCAATTGTCCTTTAGCAGGTCGAACTGTTCGAAAATTACATGCGGTGAGTCAAAGGCGACAATACGGCCGTTATTAATCACGCAGATTTTGTCCGCGTACTCAGCGATTTCCTCGCTCTTGTGCGTCGCCATGACAATGGTCATGGAATGCATACCACGAATTTTGTAGATCACCTCAAATACTTCTCGTGTTCCAATCGGATCCAATTGAGATGTCGGTTCATCGAGCACCAGTATTTCCGGCTGCATAACGAGCGCTGTGGCAATAATCAATCTTTGTTTTTGGCCGCCCGAAAGAGCCAGAGGTGAATCTTTGACACGATGCCACAGGCCCACAACGTTAAGAGCCCATTCAATACGTTCCTTGATTTCAGCAGCGGGAAGCTGCAGGTTCTCCGGACCAAAGGCTGTTTCTTCCTCAATGCTGTGGGTAAATATCTGCGTCTCCGGGTCTTCCAGCACCACACCGACATGGCGCGACAATTCAGCAACTGTCGTTTCCTGCGTATCCAGTCCGGCAACTGTCACTTTCCCGCGCAGTGTTCCAGAAAGCGAGTGCGGAATAATCCCATTAATGCACTGGCAGAGAGTGGATTTACCTGAACCGTTTGCCCCCATCACCGCAATAAATTCACCCTGTTTAATCGATAGGTTAATTTTCCTTAGTACCCAGCGCTTTGTCCGGCTGTAGCAATAAGAAACATCATCAAAGCAAATCATATCCTTCACCACAATTAATTCCCCCTCCACTTAAAAATAGTAGTTGGCCGTAATAATTGCGGCGCAATATAGACACACCAGCAAAAGCGCGACCCAGTCTGTTGGTTTTGTACGGATCTCACTAACGTAAGTCTTCTTCTTAAATGCGCCGAATGCACGTGAATCCATGGCAATACCCATTTGCTGGGCACGACGCATCCCACCGATCACTAGAGGTGTGACGAGGGCGGGATAGGCCTTCGCTTTCACAATGACATTCTTGTGCTCAAAAGCGGTCATACCGCGCATTTTCTGTGCTTCCTGGATCGACCGGATCTCGCTTTGAAACATTGGGACCATATTCATGGTAGTTGTCATAATGTAAGCTGCCTTGTATGGCAATCCCATCCTTGTCATTCCAAGGGCGAGACGATTCAAGGGCGTTGTCATTGTAAGCATGGGCATCAACAGGATCAGAGAACAGAGCCGAATACCCAGAACGATTCCGTAAATCAAGCCGTTAAGCTTAAAAATTCCCAGAAGATTGCGTTCCGCATCAGGGTAAAAGATCATTTGCAGCACAATGATGAATACGATAAGAAAGGACAAAAATTTCAGGTACCCCGTCAGGTATTTCCCCGGAAGCCGGGCAGCAAACCACAGGGCCAAAAAAGTCACGAGAAATGCGATTACCAAATAAAGGTTGGTGACCATAAATACAGTCACAGTCAGCATCAAAACACTGAGTAATTTGATTCTCGGATCCATTCTCGTCAAGAAACTCTCTTTTGCTTCGGTCATTGACAAATTCTCCTCATTTCTCTTGTGCCATAATCACCGATCATGCTCCCTGCTATCCAAGACGGCAAGCAACCTACACCGGCAAACAGCTGTCCACGCGACAGCGATCCCAAACGAGTCCCCCAACTGGCTGACGGTGCATATTGCCCTGAAATAGGTTGCAATTACGATCAGTCTGGCGGGATGTTTCGCTGGGACTTTATCTTATAAGTTTGATCGTGCGTGTCAATAAAAAGGAATGCGTACCAGGCCCCAGGTCAATCGGAAAACAAGGTTTGACTGACTTTCGCAGACAATATGCCATCTGCACGCACCTCCCCAAAGAGCAATACCATCCTGACTTCGCGAGTGACAAGTTCGGGGGTTGCTTCTCACTTCCAGAATATCGCTTAGTCACATTAATACCTGATAAACTACACTGCGCCCGACCCATGCCTGTCCGTTAAATCTTATCAATAAACGGAGCTTATGACTGATAATTGTTGCATTTATACTGCAGTAAATGCATTTAAAAGTTACTTCGGTCATACTAGACCATCACCGTGTAATTGTCAACGAATCTTCCGCATAGGACAAGATCAAAATGATAAAGCTCCTCAATTTGAACGCATATTCAGGAAATATCCAGACACTTTTACCAATTTTTTACGGACGACCCAAAATCCATTGCAACCATAAAGAAACGCCGGTCAGGAGAAACATTCCAAACAATGACGATGAGCCACGGTCCGGCTGCCCCGGTCATCCACCGCATTACAGGCGCAACAAAGGGCAGTGCACCTGTGCAACCATCTTCGGAAGTCCTGCTGAAATTTCTGAAATTTTATTCAAGTGATGTCATTCTTCCCGCCGATTTTTCTCAGGACCGTCTCAGGATGAATCGGCAGCTCATCGAACTCACAATCGAGCGCATTGGATATGGCGTTCGCGATGGCCGGTGCAACCGGTACTGTTGAACACTCGCCGACACTTTTTGCTCCAAATGGGCCGCTTTCCTCTGGTTGGCCGACCGTAAGAATCCGAATCGGAGGCATCTGTGTCGCTGTCGGCATACGATATTTTCGCAAGGTGCTGTTCCTGCTTCTCCCTGTTTGGGGATCCACGTCGAGTGTCTCAGATAAGGCATAACCGAGTCCCATCTGAATGGCACCTTCAATCTGGCCTTCCAAGCCCATTGGATTGATTTCACGCCCCAGGTCGTGAACCGCCAAATAATCTATCACGCGGCAATGGCCTGTTCTTGTATCGACCTCCACTTCGCAAAAATGGGCTGCATATGACAAGGCCAAAGCGTTCGAGGCGAAGGTCTTGGCATGGCAAATATCGGTTTCATGATGATCATGTGCGTATTGCGCCACTTGTGCCAGTGTGACCCTTTGCCCCTCATCCTCCCTGGACACGACCGAACTCTCTTTCAGGATCAGTTGTTGAACGTCCAGCTCCAGCATTTCGGAGGCATAGAGCAATACCTCCTCCTTTACGGCTTCAGCCGCCTTAATGGCTGCCTGCCCGCAGACAAAGGTACCGCGACTTGAATAATCACCAAGATCCCAAAGTGTCACGTCCGTGTCGGCCTGGATGGCTTCAATTTCGTCCAAAGACAAGCCCAGAATTTCAGCAACAAATTGTGCTTGAACCGATACAACGCCGTTTCCCATATCGCTGGCGCCTGTCAGCATATGAACGGTTCCATCTTCATTCATCTTTAATATGACACCATTCGTGTCGGGCATGATGCCAAAAAGACCGTTGCCATGGACGGCCACAGCCATGCCGATGCCGCGGCGCACGGTTTCATGTTTGTTTCTTCTATCCGCTTCTTGTTTTTCCCATCTGGCTTTCCAATCAAAGGTTTCCGCCCCCATGGTCACACAGTCGGTAGGGCGCGCCTCCCCATGGGATTGTCCATCCCTCGCATCCACTGACGACGGCGTAACCAGGTTCTTGAGTTGCAGATCGATCACGGAAATGCCAAGTTTTTTGGCTATGGTGTTCATTTGACGTTGTTGAGCGAAACAACGCTGTGGCGACCCATATCCCCTCATGGCACCGCCAACCGGGCTGTTTGTGTAAACGGGAAGCGCGCGGAAACGGATATGGGGTGTACAGTAATTTTTAAAAACTTTCCCTCCAAGCGCCCATACCACACTCATGGCTCCCGCGGCATAGGCACCTGCGTTAGAAATAAGGTCAAGTTCGTGACCGACGATCATCCCATCCTTGTTCACTCCGGTAGTGGCTGTCAAATACATTTCGTGCCTGGTCCGGGTCGAGGGTATCATTTCGCTCCGTTTGAACACAAGCCTGACTGGTCTGCCGGTGGCGATCGCCAGCGCCATGACGACAGGCTCAAGTACAGCGTCAATCTTCCCTCCAAAACCGCCACCCATGGCAGGGCTGGCCACCCGGACACGGCTCATGGGAAGATTGAAGATTCGGCAAAGGTTTTTTCGAACACCGAACACATCCTGGGTTGGCGTATAGACGGTTACCTTGCCCCGGGCATCCGGTACCGCCAATGCAGCATGAGGTTCGATGGCTCCGTGATGGATCGGTGGTACATGATAGGTATTTGTGAACACATAGTCGGCTTCAGCAAAGGCTTTATCGGGGTTTCCGGCCTGCATTATGACTTCCTGCAACAGGTTGCCGTCAGGATGAATGGCGACAGCCTCCGGTTCAGAAGCCTGGCGCGGATCTGTGTAGAATGGCAAATCCTCGTAGGTGACCTTGATCAAACGGACAGCCTGTTCGGCAATCTTCTCCGAATCGGCCGCCACGGCTGCCACGCGATCCCCGACATAACGGACCTTGTCATCGAAAACCCGCTGATCATGGAATATATTGATATCCTCACCACATGGATTGAACCGCACTGCCGGCGTATTCTTGTGGGTCACAACAGCACGCACGCCTGGAAGTTTTTCAGCCTCAGACGTATCGATATCAACGATCCGCGCATGAGGTTTGGGGCTGAACAGGACTTTCGCATGCAGCATGCGGGCAACTGTCATGTCTCCCACGTATTGCAATTCGCCTTTGACCTTGAGTACCGCATCGCGAATCGGGAATGATTGCCCGATTTTGCTATCATTTCCGGATGTATAAGTTGTTAATTGAGATGAATGTTCACTATCCATGTTTAGCTCCCTTTCGCTCAGATGAGTATAACAAAGGCCCGTAAGGGGTAGCAACTCCATATCGTGATGGCGTCAATCTGATATGCCGGCATCCTGCATTGAAATAATTGGCAGCAATGGCGCCGGAACAAAGTTCGTCATGAAACAGACCCGGTCTTCGAGCTTACTTCAGACCGCTGCCCGCAGTATCTTCATGCGCACTTGCTCCAACTCCGGCACACCTGCCGTATTTTGAATTGAGATTTTTGTGCGCGAAAAATATTGGCCCCGTATCGGCGATCAATAAAAACATGTGTTGCTGGTCTGATTGCCTCAAATGCCATGGGGTGTCCGTGCAGCTCTCGTCTTGGCTCCTCGTTTGTAACGATATTGTTTGGAGGATGTTTTGCATGTAACGTGGCATCGACTCAGACAAGGCACCCGGAAAGCAGCTCCCTTGAATGATGTCAACAATGCGGGGCTTGCCTTCGTGTCAAGAATTTGCGCGGCAAGCGGTAGATCTTCCCATTCGGGAGATTGATCAAGAATATGAGCAGCAAACTGATTATTGTTCTGTTTCAAGGTGTCCGTAAGAAAGCCTGGCAGGAACTGGTTGACGGATCAACCTTCACCCACACTAAACCCGTTAAACGTAATCGTCATAATTTGATTTTATTCAAGAATGAGTGCTAGACTTGCCCTGTTTATAAATAGAAAGGTGCGGCTGACCGGATATACATCAGATCGCACTGAACGAAAAGGAGAACAATATATGTTTAGTGTCAATCAAAGAGCAGTTCAAATCGTCAAGGAAAAAATCATCCCGAACGCCGAAATGCTGCAGTGTGAAGTTCATCAGCTGAAAAATGGCGCGACCGTCATCGACATGGGTCTTTTTGCACGGGGGGGGTACATGGCCGGCAAGCTGTTTGTTGAGGCAACCATCGGAGACATGGGACATGTCGATTTTGGGCGCTTCACCCTTGGAGCAATCGATCTGCCCTCCATTGACGTCTACATCGACCTGCCTCAGACAGCTACCCTTTCGTCGCAGTTTTCCGGTTGGGACCTCAGCGCAGGTTATGAAAAAGGAACGCTGATGCCGATCGGCTCAGGCCCGGCGCGCGCTATCTATAAAAATGATCTGGGTTCAATTGACTGGACCTATAAGGATATTCATCACGAAACAGTCTTTGCGGCACAAACAACTGATATGCCAAACGAGGCAATGGCAGAAGATGTCGCAAAAAAATGCGGCTTGAAGCCCGAAAACGTTTACATTCTGGCGGCAACTACGGGTAGTCTGGCTGGTTCGATACAGGTCTGCTCGCGCTCAGTGGAAGCCTCCATGTTCTGCATGCTGCAAAAAGGATTTCCCCTCGAAGCAGTAATCAGTGGAATGGGAATATGTCCCATCGCGCCGCCAACCAAGGATGAGCTCAGTGCGATGGACAGAGTGAACACAGCCTTGATGTACGGCTGCACCGTCCGCTATCTTGTCGACTGTGAGGATGATGAAATAGAAGCCTTTTTGAAGGTGGCACCTTTTAATATCTCACCGAGATTTGGCGAACATTTTATCGATCTCTTTGAAGAGGGCGATCGAAATTTTGTTGAAGTCGATGCCAGCATCCATACCGTAGCCTGTTACGAAATAACCAACTTCAAAACGGGCAAGACATTTAGGGCGGGAGAACTCCGTGAGGACATGCTGGCAAGATCCTTCTTCTAGTCAACCGTTTGCACCAGCTTTCCGGAGGGAGAAAAAAACGGATTTCATTTATTAAACGGTGGTCATCATGGACAGATGCATTGCGGAAAGGAAGAGGAGCTGGAGGCGGGCCGAAAGATGAAAACAGAAGGGGTATATGATGTTGCAATAATTGGAGGTGGGGTTTGCGGATCTGCTATCGCTTACAATCTGGCAAAAGCGGGAGTCAAGGTCGCATTATTGGAAAAAGGGGGGATTTGTTCAGGGACCACCGGAACAAATCCCGGTTTTTGTGTACTCACCTATCGGGAAGATCCCATAGTCATGGAAATGGCTCTGCGGCAGCGACTGGAATGGAATGCACTGGCAGAAGATCTTAAAATCGATCTGGAATATGTTGAGACGGGGGGGCTGATACCGATCAGCAATCACCGTGAACTGGATGTGCTTGATCATGTGGCCGGTAACTGCCGTCAATGGGGGCTGAAGGAAGTTGCGCTTGTGACACCTGAACGGGCTGTTCAACAGGAGAGAGCCCTCGATCCCTCTCAAATCATCGGGGCGCTCTATTGCCCTTGGGAAGGAAAAATTAATCCCTTCAACCTGACCATCGGCATGGCAAACATGGCCCGGCAACTGGGAGCAGAAATTTTTATCGAGGACGAAGTCATCGCAATGGAAGTCAACGGCCATGAGGTGAAAGCTTTAGAAACCTCACAACGGAAAATCAAGGCCGATTTGTTCGTATGTGCTGCAGGAGCGTGGACTGCTGATGTCGCGGCTCAGGCAGGCGTGGACCTTCCGGTTTTATACGAGCGTGGCGAGGCCATGGTTAGCATCCCACTCCCTCCCCTAATTCGCGGAATGGTCACGGACGGACAACTTTTCGCTGTTGGTGAGAATCCACCTGACAGGGTAATTGGGGCATGTTTGGGGCAAACTGTCACCGGGAACATTGTCATTGCCCAGGCGACCACCGATGTTGACAACTACGATTGTTCTTCGACGCTTGATGGTCCCAGGGAAGTCGCCCAACGTGTATTGAAACTCTTCCCCAAGCTTGACGACTTGGAAATTCTGAGAATGTGGGGAGGGATCATTGCCTACACCCCGGACCGTGCCCCCTTGTTCGGCTTTCCTGAAAACCGGAAAAATTTGCTTGCGGTGGTCGGGTTCCACAGTGCGATCGGAATTGCACCCGT
This sequence comes from Fastidiosipila sp., assembly GCA_012511175.1. Classification (NCBI taxonomy): domain Bacteria; kingdom Bacillati; phylum Bacillota; class Clostridia; order Eubacteriales; family Oscillospiraceae; genus Fastidiosipila; species Fastidiosipila sp. The sequence continues at coordinate 29,232 of JAAZGO010000024.1, forward strand.
TCTCGGCAAGATGGTTTCCGATATCTTCTCCACAGGCTCAGCCGCTTATGATGTGTCCGCTTATTCACCTCTTCGCTTCAGGTCCGCGGAAATACGATGACAGAACGGGCCCGGAAAAATTTTCATTGAAATCCGGACGTTGCAGAAGAGGATAAACCGATCGTCCTGACTGGACTTGAAAGGTAAGGGAGCAAAATTATGGAAAACCGTTATGTGAAGGAACATCCGATCTTGGCTTGGGAATTCGATGAACAGCTGACCATCTATTTTGAGGACAAGCCTCTGGTGGGGTGGAAAGGTCAGACAATTGGCGCGATCTTGTTGGCCCACGGGATCCGCTACTACCGTGAAACACAGCGGCTTCACGAACCCCGCGGCATTTTCTGTGGAATCGGCCAGTGTTCAGACTGCTATATGATCGTTGATGGTCAGCCGAATGTGAAAGTCTGTACAAAGCTTGCCTGTGACAACATGCATGTGCAGCGTCAGATTGGAACTGCTCAGGCAATGCTGAGACCAGACAAATCGGTTTCCGGAGAGGATGAAACAGAATGAAAACCTACGATGCCGTTGTAATCGGAGCTGGGCCGGCGGGACTTGGGGCAGCCATTGAAATTGCCAAAGCTGGCGGCACGACTCTCTTGATTGATGAAAATGAACGCCCCGGGGGCCAGCTTTTTAAGCAAATCCATAAATTCTTTGGCTCAAAAGAGCACTACGCGGGAACCCGCGGTTACGAAATAGGGCAAATGCTTTTGCGCGAAGCAGAAGAGGCACGTGTCGACATTCGCCTCAACACGCGGGTGTGGGGCATTTTCCCCGATCGTACGGTGGTCGCGACCGACGACAATAAAAGTTTTTCATGTCGTGGAAGAACAATTATTCTGGCGACCGGCGCCAGCGAAAATGCACTGTCTTTCCCCGGTTCAACTCTTCCGGGCGTCATGACCGCGGGAGCGGCGCAAACAGTAGCCAACCTCTACCATGTACTGCCGGGGAAGAGAATCCTCATGGTGGGCAGCGGCAACGTTGGCGTTATTGTGGCTTACCAGCTGCTGCAAGCCGGTGCCCGTATTGAAGCAGTAATTGATGTGACTGACCAGGTGACCGGTTACGAAGTACACGCGCGCAAGATCAAACGCGCGGGTGTTCCGGTTTTGCTCCGTACAACCATTAAGGAAGCTTGGGGCAACAAGGAAGTGGAAGGCGCGATTTTGCACCGGGTCGATGATCGCTTCAAACCCATTCCAGGTACGGAATGGCGAATCCAGGCGGACACCATCTGCCTCGCAGTCGGTTTAACCCCCCGACTCGAGCTCGCTGCGATTTCCGGCTGTGCATCAGCTTACAATCCCATTTTAGGTGGTATGCTGCCAATTCACACAAGCACCATGCAGACGCTCCAGGAGGGGATCTTCGTCGCCGGCGATCTGGCTGGTATTGAAGAAGCAAGCACAGCTCTTGATGAAGGAAGGGTGGCCGGTCTGCAGGCGGCACTGGATTTGGGGCTTGGGGAAACCGACACCTTGGAAGACTTGCTAAGGCAGGGTCAAGAACGACTAACCTCGCTTCGACAAGGTCCTTTTGGCGAACAAAGGCAGCTTGCGAAGGAATGCATCTGGCAGCTGGCCGGACAAGACAGCCACAAACCAGCATCCACAATCATCAAAGGCGGTGGAAAGGAGAGAGAGGCATGAGCAAGTCAGTCATTATCTGCCGCTGCGAAGACGTAACCGAAGAGGAGGTCATCCAGGCAATCGAGCAGGGTGCCCGGAGCCTTGAGGATGTTAAGAAAATTACGCGTGCCGGTATGGGGTACTGCCAGGGAAAGACATGCAGGCGCCAAATTGCGCGATTGCTGGCAGAACAGACCGGTTGTCCGATTGAACAGTTTTTGCCAGGAAGTTTTCGTATGCCCGCAGGACCGATCAGATTGGAGTTGCTTGCGGGGACGGAGGAAATGGAAGAATGAGCCTTCAGCTGCACCCACCTCGTAAAGGGAATAAATCTGGAGATAGAATATGCGTAAAGTTTTAATTGATTGCAGGCAGGAAATTCCTTGCGATCCTTGTCAATTTTCTTGCCGCTACGGTGCCATAACCCTTGATTCACTGACAGCGATCCCTCAGGTTGATGAATCTTTGTGCATCGGCTGTTCGCTCTGCGTTGCCGCTTGCCCCGGACAGGCATGTTTTGTGGTCGATGATGAATACAGTGATACATTGGCAAGCGTCGACCTGCCATATGAATACCTTCCCTACCCAGCTGTCGGTGAAAGCTGGCTGGCGGTAAATAATGACGGGGAGGTCCTGTGCACAGGCGAGATCCTGCGCGTAATTCATCCGCCGTCATTTCATAACACCGCAGTAATCACGGTGGCTGTTCCCAAACAATATGCCTATACGGTCCGAGGCCTGCGGCGCCGTGAATAGCCATCGCACGGTCCCGTGTGCGATACTCCCGGCCTGGCTTTTCCCGGATTAAGACCGCTTTAGCGGTCAATCCTCATGGGAAAAGAAGAGGCGGCGCTCTTCGTCGTAGTCTTCTTCGTCGAGAAATCCTGCGATCTGGGCTTCCGTCAATTGCGGCAAAGCATCCCGGCCGGCCTGCAGAAGCTTTGCCATTACGGCAACTCTGCGGGCCATGACTGATACCGTACGCATCCCAAGCTTGTCTTCCCTGGCACCTTCTTCCTTGCGGTCCTTGGACCAAATACCGCCGCCGCTATAAGCGAATATGCTGCCCCCTGCCAAACACATACCGTGACTCATCAGCGCGCGGTTCATGATGCCAAGCGCTTCTTCAATGCCGCCGTTTCGTGCACCGCTGACCGCGATCGCACCACCGACCTGGGTTGCAAATGAACGCGCTGTCAATTTCCCAAGCGGCCGTAAACGGCTTAAAAATGCACTCATGAGTGGCGAAATCCCCATATCATAGACAGGGGAAGCAAGAATGACTCCCTGTGATTTGGGAAGCAGCTCGTAAAATACCTGCATCGCATCATCGAAAACCGGGCAATGAAACAAATCCTTGCATCGGTCGCAATGGATGCAAGGGGAGAGTTTTCCCTGACGCAGTTCATGGAAACTGGTCGTTACCCCCGGCACTTCTTCCGCGTACTCGAGGGCCCGTAACAGTGCATAGGCAGTCGCGCCTTGGCGGGGACTGCTGTGAATTCCAACGATATGACAACTCATCTGTCTTTTTCTCCGGCTCATCATTATTTCGTCTATCGCACATCCCAGTCATTGGGCATCTTCTGATCACGATTGCTGCTGGTGTTAAAATTCAGCTACGAGCGCTTCGCCTGTCAGTGACTCCTGTTTTTCCAACGCCAGCTCAAACCCTTGTCGGACGAGAGCCGGTTCGTCGACTGTCAGGATGCGCGTATCTTTCATTAGAAATCTTCCGTTCACCATAACATCCCGCACATCACATGATTTCCCGCAATAAACGATTTGTTGCACCACGTCATGTAGCGGACCGAAATGAACCTGTCCGGGATCAATGATCACCAGATCGGCCAACTTGCCAGATCGGAGAATACCTGCATTCAAGCCGAGAATCTCTGCCGGGGTTTCCGTCGCCATGCGAAAAACATCCTGTGCGGATATGACAGAGGGATCCTCGTAACGCAACTTTTGCAGCATCAGTCCAACACGCATGTCTTCAAAAAGGTCAAGCAAATCGTTTGACGCTGCCCCGTCGGTGGAAACAGCCACCTTGAGGCCAAGACGCAGGTAATCAACGATCGGGGCAATTCCGCTGCCAAGCTTGCCGTTGCTCTTCGGATTGTAGCAAATTGATACACCGCGGGATTGCGCAATACGATGCTCTTCCTCAGTAAAGTGAATGGCATGGATGGCACAAACCGGTGCTTTCAGAAATTGGATGGATTCCAAATATTCAAGCGGTGTCATACCGGTGGAACGCAGTGAATCTTCAACTTCCCATTTTGTCTCTGAAACGTGGATGAACAAAGGCATATTTTTTTCAACAGCCAGGTCGCGAAGCCAAAGGAGAAACTCTTTAGTGCAGGCAAAGGGGGTTGACGGCGCGATGGCTACACGGAGTAAATCCTTGCGGTCCCACAGGTCAACCGTGCGGAGAATCCGTTCCTTTCTTACATCGTCCGGTACCATGAGCGGTTCTGGCACCCACCGGTTGACTGCTTGTATGGCGCCGACTCCGCGGGTGCCAAGATCATGCCAAGCTTGAAAGACACTGTCAGACAAAATATCCATGTCAACAAAGGTGGTAATGCCAGCGTGAAGCATCTCCATTGCACCCAGAATTGCGTAGGCATAGCTCATCCGGTAATCGCCGTCTCTTTCGCTGGCATGAATGATGGAACTGAATGGAAAAGTCACTTCTTCACACCAAGGTTTCAGTGTCAGCGTGTCACCCCAGCCCTTCAGCACACTTTGATAAAGATGGGTATGAAGATTGATGAGACCCGGCATCACAATCCTGCCCTGGCAATCGATCACTTCATCGGCGCTTTTCTCCGGAATCCCCCCGTCAATGGCAGTAATCTGAGATCCATGCACCAACAGATCCATACCGCACCTTACCGTCTCCGCATCCTGGATCAGATGCCCGATATTTTTAAGTAAAATCACTGACAAATACCTCCTTGTCTCAATCGTGGCTGAAGGCCGTCACCCGCCATCCGCTAATCGGAAGGCATTGGATTGACGCGTCTTCATTTCAGACATTTCAAAATATCTTCAGCAGCCATTTTCCCCACGGCAGGAGCCGTTGAAAAAGCTCCTTTGAATCCTGCGACAGTGAAGAAATTTGCGACTTTTCCATCAAGACCGTAGCATGGTTTCCCGTCGTCTGTATAGGGTGTGACGCACGCCCACGTCCTGACAGCTTCAAGACCCGCCAGATCCGGGAAATACCGAATGGCATTTGCTGTCATCCGGGAAATCCCTTCCAATGTCACATCGCGGCTGTCTGGTTCGCTCGGTTCAGTGGCTTGAGCAAGCAGCACGGTTCCATCCTTCGACTGAATCAGTGCAAGTCCGATGTGACAGGCGGGAGGTTCAACTGCAGCATCGGGGAATAAAAATCCACCGCCAACCACCGGCCCCCGGATAAGAGGCTCGATGGATTGGGTCACCAGGGCCGATCCCCGGTGGTGCTTCAGCGGAATTGCGACATCTGCCAAGGCAGCTACTTGCTTTGCCCAACCGCCTGCCGCGTTGATCACGAAATCTGCTTCCAGTTCGCCCTGGGTCGTTTCAACCCTGACAATCCGTGAGTGGTTTTTCTTGAATCCCGTCACCCGGGTACGGGTCATCACCTGTACCCCCTGCTGCCTCGCCCTGTCAAGAAAGGCAAGGGTTACCTTAAGCGGATTTAATTTTCCTTCGATCGGGCAGTAAAGAAACCCCTTTATGAAATCCGCACAAAGATTTGGCTCCTGCTCATTGACGCGGTCACCTTGCAGGAATTCAGCCTGCACACCCAGCGCATTCAGCCGTTCGAGAAGTCCGGGCACCTTATGAACTTGATCGTCATGAAGTAAAACAACGCCACCCCCCGACTGCTCGTATTCGACATCAACCTCGGACTGCATTTCCTTGTACAGTCGAAGAGATTCCATGGCAAGCGGCATATGCCAGTCCTGTGTCCGGTCAAGGATGGAGAGCTGCCCCAGATTGGCACCTGAAGCACCTGAAGCAAGGTCATATTGCTCGATGATTGCAATGGGACTGTCGGTCTGCTGGGATAAGTAATAAGAAACAGCTGCACCGAGCACCCCGCTCCCGATGACAACAATTCTTCGGTTCTTCATCAGTGACTCCTGTAGGAGGGGATGCCGGCCGTCCATTCTGCGATGAAACGGCCGCACATCCCCTTGAATCCGTAAAGAGAGGTATACGGAACAGCGAGTGATTAGAAAAAGGATCTCGCCAACATATCTTCACGCAACTGACCCGCCTTGAATGTACGACCGGTCTTGAAGTTGGTGATTTCGTAGTAGGCTACGGTATGAATACTCTTATCTACCAGATGGAAATCTCTTTGACCTTCCTCAAACAGGTCATTAAAATGCTCACCGAAACGGGGTGAAACGCTGAAGGGTGCGATTTCGAGGAATGATTCAATGTCACTGTCTTCGCAGTCCACAAGATAACGCACCGTGCAGCCGTACATCAAAGCTGTATTCACTCTGTCCATGGCGTCAAATTCATCCCGGGTCGGGGGAGGGATCGGGCTGGTGCCCATGCCGCTGATTACCGATTCGAGCGGAAACTCCTTTTTGAACATACAGAACATGGAAGCTTCCACCGAACGGGAGCAAACCTGAATCGCACCGGCCAAGCTGCCCGTCGTCGCCGCCAGAATGTAGACATTCTCGGGACTCAAGCCACACTTCTTGGCAACATCCTCGGCCATGGCTTCATCCGGCAATACGGTTGTTTGCGCGGCAAGCACTGTTTCGTGATGAATGTCCTGATAACGCCACCCCTGCGCGCCAAAATCAATTTTCGCGATGGCACGGGCAGGCCCCGATCCAATTGGAATAATCGAACCTCTTTCAAAATCTTCACCCAGTTCCCAGCCCGAGAACTGGGAGGAGAGGGTTGCCGTCTGAGGGAGATCAATATAGACATCAATGGAGGGAAGGTCAATCTCGCCGAGCTTGAAGCGCCCGAAGTCAACATGGCCCATGTCACCGATTGTTGCCTCCACGAATAATTTTCCTGCCAGATACCCGCCCCGCGCATGAATGCCCATATCAATGACGGTCGCGCCGTTTTTCAGTTGATGGACTTCACACTGCAACATTTCTGCGTTCGGGATGATTTTTTCCTTAACAATTCTCACTGCTTCCTGATTAACACTAAACATAGGTGCTCCTTCTTAATTCAAGCTTTCATTTATAACTGTCTTTTCTCTATTACCCTTCCTGCTTGTCTGTCACATCCGGCTCATCAGCCTATCACCTCCCTTTTCGACCCGGTTCGTCAAAAGACAACTCCATCGTTTCTCTCGTTCGATTATCGCACAGGCCGCTGCCTGGGTAAAAGTTCTTACCTGTTCTTAAAATATGGTTTGCCGAGGGCGGCAGGACCATGGCTTCGCTGTTTGCCGCTGCTGACCAATGCCAGTATCGCCATCACATAGGGCAGCATCAGGGCAAGGTGGCTTGAGACTCCAAGATTTAGAACCTGAACCTGATTCGAGATCGCGGAGGCAAGGCCAAAAAGCAGCGAACCGAGGAATACGCCCCGCGGTCGCAGCCGGCCAAGGCACAGCGCAGCAATCGCAATCCAGCCCCGGCCGTCCGTCATCCCCTCGGCGAAACGGCCGACCTGCGTAAGCGTCAGATAGGCACCTCCAAGGGCAGGTAGAATACAGGAGATAATAATGGCCGTGTAACGGTACCTAAACACGTTAATCCCCGCACTTTGAGCGGCGGCGGGATTTTCCCCGACGGAGCGCAAGCCCAAGCCCCGCCTGGTGCGATTAAGGAACCATGCGTAAAAGATGTAGAAAACAATAACAAGATAGACCAACACGTTCTGACCAAACAGCATACCGCCGATCACGGGGATTCTTTTCAAAAATCCCGACGGAATATCGCCCATGACACTCGGCAAGCGCGGTCTGACCGCCTTGTCCATGTTGAGCAAACGCTGTCCGAAGCTTGTAATTCCCAACAGCAACGTGTTGAACCCCAGCCCGAGAACCATTTGGCTGACACCGAAACGCATGATAATAAAACTGAGAAGCAAGCCGAACACCAGGCCGCACAGAACAGCGCCTATAACACCTACCAGAAGACTGCCGGTCGTCAAGGCAAAGAAATAGCCAAAAAAGGCGCCCCCCAGCATCATTCCCTCCAAGGCAAAATTATAAACACCACTATGTTGCGCCACCATGCCACCCAGGGCAGCAAACATGTAAGGGGTGGACATGCGCACGGCCATGCTCAGCGTGGTATTAAGTAACGAAATCATGCATTATTCTCCTTGTAGCCACTTTACTGTTGATCTTGTCGACGAAATATTTACTGGTAATCACAGTTACGATCACGGTGCCTTGCATAATGAAAAGAATAGGTGTCGGAACGCCAACGCCGCGCTGCATACTGGCCGTTCCCGTGCGTAGCGCGGCAAACAGAAGTGTCGTGAGGAAAATTCCGACAGGATTATACTGACCCATAACAGCGATTCCTATCCCGTCAAAACCAAACCCGGCTGTGAGACCTTCCATCATCTTGTGCTGATTGCCCATCAACTCCAGCGAACCTCCGAGTCCGCCCAGAGCTCCGCTGATAAGGATGACAGCAATCAGTGCACGCCGTTGCCTCACTCCCGCGTAAAGTGCTGCTTTTTCGTTGGCGCCGGAAAGCCGCATTTCAAAGCCAAGGGTCGTTCGGCTTTGCAAAAACCAGATGAGAACCAGGGCGGCGATCGCAACAAATACCCCTAAGTGCAACCTCGAACCGTGAAGTATGACGGGGAGCCTGGCCGTAGACGGTATAAGAGGAGTCTGCTCCATATTGCTTTCAGGATTTTTAAGTGGTCCATGCAACAGCAAGGAAAGCAGAAACTGCATCACATAGTTCAGCATCATGGTCGTAAGTAGTTCATTGGCGTTGAAATAGATGCGCAGAAGGCCGGCAATGGAAGCCCAGACGGCACCGCCCAGCAATCCTACAAGCAGGGTCAGCCCGATGGCTATGCCCGACGGCACAGATCCCATCCTCAATGCCACGAGCACTGCACACAGGGCACCCGCGCCGAACTGCCCCTCGGCTCCAATATTCATGAAACCGGATTTCATTGCAATCGAAAAAGCCAGGGCGCTGCAAAGCAGCGGCGTAAACTTATTGATCGTCTCCCCAAAACCGTAAACATTACCGAACGCACCGGCAAGAAAGTGGCGATAAGCATCACCGGGATTGATTCCCATCAGCGCGATAATTACGCCCCCGATCACAGCAGCAAGGAGTATTGCGAAAAAGGCGATGCCACCGGTAATAATCAAATTGCTCCGCTTTTGCAGGCTCGTCTTAAGCGTCAGATTCATCAGTAGTTCTCCTACCTACAGGCAAGCCCGGCCGGTAACACCTACCGGCCGGGCACCGTTCAAAAGCATCGTGCGTTTATGAATACAAGTCATCTTTCACGATCTTCCCGGCAATGATGTCAGCCCTGATCTGGTCAATCTTTTCAAAGACTGCCGGATCAACCTTATCTTTGATGTCGGGGTTGATTATGAAGTCCTCAATTCCTTCTTTGAGTCCCATCACCATCACTTCGGTGGAGGGCGCCAATGTTCCTTCAACATAGCCATCAATGATGACACGCAACATGTCGCTCGGCTGCAGCATGGCACTTCCGATGACGTAGTCAGGTGACCAGTCATTACGATTGACGATGGCACTGACAGCGAAAATTCCATTTTCAATGCAGTAATCCATGACTGTTTCATTGGTGTCGCCAGAATTGCAGAAGATGACGTCACATCCCTGGTCAACCAGGCTGATCGCCATCTCCTTGCCAATCGCCAAGTCACTGAAACTGCCCGTGGCAACGTGAATGAGTTCGACGTCGGGATCGTGGGCCCTGGCGCCGCTTCCCCAAGCAGCAACCATGAGTAATGCCGAATCGGAGTCGGTCGAGAAGGTGATCAGGCCGATCTTTTTCGATTCGGTCACACCCCCGGCCATGACGCCCGCCAGGTAGATGTGTTGCCAGTTATCGCCTGTTATGGCGTACATGTTACCCGTTTCAGCGGCAACATAACCATTGATGCAACCGAAGGTTACGTCGGGGAACTCGGTTGCGATAACCGCCATTTCCTCTGCATGATACTGCTCATTTGAAATGACAAATTCGTATCCGCTCGCTGCGTAGTTACGCAGGACATCAGCCACCTCAGTTCCTTTGACATCTTCCTGGTAGCTTAACTCGAAACCGTGCTTGGCCGCCAGTTCATTGACGGCCGCAAAGCCATTCTCATTCCATCCGCCGTCGGTCAGGGAGCTTTCACAAATCCATGCCATTTTTCTCAGCGGTGGCGCCTCCGTTGGTTTTGCAGTCTCTACCTTGCCCGGTTCTGTTGGTCCCTCCGAAGGCGGTTCGGTGGGCGTTTCCGTCGGACCGGGGCCGCAACCGACCAGCAGTGCCATCACAACAAGTATGGCGAAGACAATGCTCAGCGTTTTCTTTAATCTCATGTCAGACTCCTTTCATCTCTCCATTTTGTATTTCAGGTCGTATTCCGGTCATCATCAGGCCGATATCCGATACCGGTGTGGTGACTGGATCGACTTCATCCATAATCTGTCCCTTGTACAGGACAAGCAGGCGGTCAGATAGATTTCTTACTTCCTCCAGATCGGTCGAAATCAAGAGAATGGCTGCTCCGCGGTCACGTTCTTCGATAATCTTGTCGAACACGAAGGAACACGCACCGATATCCAGGCCCCAGGTAGGTTGTACGATCAGAAGGATGTCAGGTTCTTTCAACATCTCGCGTGCAAGAATCAGTTTTTGCTGATTCCCCCCCGAGAGATTCCTGGCCGGAATTGTCGTTCCCGGTGCCTTAATTCGAAAATCGTCAATATAACCCTTCGTCTTGCTCCTCATCTTGCCAAGGTTTAAAATGCCTCTTTTTGAACAGGGCGGCTGGTAATACTCTGTCAGGGTCGCATTTTCAAAAAGCTTGAAATCAAGAACCAAACCTTCTCCCCGGCGATCCGCAGGTATGTAGGCAAGTCCAAGGTTGTGTCTGGAACGGGCTCCGTCGCGCGTTACATCTTTGCCGTTGATCCGGATGGAACCCTCCTGAGGAGACGCAACGCCCGAGATGATCCGGGCAAGCTCGCTTTGACCATTGCCATCAACGCCTGCAATGCCGACAATTTCACCACTTCGTACGCTGAAACTAATTCCTCTTAAACTGCTGGAGTGCGTGTCGCCTTCCGCCTTCACATTGTCAATTTCGATGCGGACATCGCCCGGCGTACGGGGTGCTTTGACACAGGTCAGACAAACTTCACGGCCAACCATCAGGGAAGTCAGTACCGCCGGTGAGCATTCGTCGCGGTCAAGTGTCGCGATCAACTCACCGTCGCGCAAAACGGAGATCCGGTCAGAGATACTCATCACCTCGTCCATCTTATGGCTGATGAACAAGATGGTGCACCCCTCTTCCTTGAGTTTTCTGAGGGTAACAAAAAGATCCTCACTCTCCTGTGGTGTCAGAACCGATGTCGGTTCATCCAGCACAAGGAGACGGGACCCCCGGTAAATTGCCTTCATGATCTCCACTTTTTGCTGGACACCAATCGGCAAGTCCATTACCCGCTTGTCGGGGTAAATCTCCATATGAAGGCGGGAGGCCACCTCCTGTATGTCTTCAATGATTTTTTCGACCGGCAGTGTAATGGATTTTTTCATATCCTGCCCCAAGGCCATGTTTTCCCAAACGGTAAAATTGGGTATCAACATGAAATGCTGGTGGATCATACCGATTCCCAAATCCATTGCATCATTGGGAGACAGGATCTCAACCGGTTCCCCATCAAGGACTATTTGTCCTTCATCTGCCCGATAGAGGCCGTAAAGAATGTTCATCAAGGTTGATTTGCCTGCACCATTCTCGCCCAAAAGGGTGTGAATTTCTCCCCGGCGTATATCCAAATTGATATTCTTGTTCGCGATCACATTTGGAAAATACTTCGTGATATTTTCAAACCTCAAAATGACATCGTGTTCCAATTTTCACCTCGATTTGTGCTGAAATAACCGGCTTCTGAATGTGAAGCCGGCCATCTGTCGTACCCATAAGAGATCCGCCGGCGCAGGTGAAAACCATTTGTTATCGCCGGACCGCCCTTGCCTCCTTGTGATTATGCCTGTTTTCGTGAGTGGATTTGGTCTGATGAAGGAATACCCGCTGGAATACTCCACGCATCCTGGGACGTCGCAATTGATTAAGATAGTTTCTGCAATTTTCAGGCTTATCGTCCTCATCACTATCCCAGGCACATTTGCCTTCTGCTACACGCGAATGGACACCTGCTGAACATTATGGCTATTCTGCCGTTTTTTGGGCAATGTGTCAAATACGGTTTAAATCTGAAAAGAGATATCATGACAAACAACGGGTTCCATTGCATCCGGCGCCGAATCCGTATTTCATAGGCCCCGCCCTCGATGCAGCTGTTTGTGTTAATCCGCGTACTTAAAGTTCACACTTTTCACAAAGGGAGGTGCAACGACCTTGAAAGGTACTCCTCGATTTCTTATCATGACCCGTACCTCTTCTTCCAACCCTACCGAATCCGCTTTGACCAATGCCAATGCGATCCCCTTTCGAAGCGTTGGGGAAAACCCGCCCGAAGTAATGAATCCGACTTCAAAGCCGCTGACGAAGACAGGATAACCTTCACGGGGGATCTCTCTTTCTTCACCAAGCAGGGCAATCAGTTCACGGGTTGTGTTCGCTTTCATTTTATTCCTGCCCCGAAATTCATGGTCAAAATCAACGGCAAAACTCATGCCGCCTTCAAGGGGGTTAATCTCCGCGGAAAGTTCATGTCCATACAGGGGAAGGCCTGCTTCGAGGCGAAGTATATCCCGCGCACCCAGTCCACAGGGAACGACGCCTTTTTTCAGGAGTTCATCCCATATCGTTGCGGCCACTTCAGCGGGGCAAAATACCTCATAGCCTCTTTCGCCTGTGTACCCTGTGCGGGAAATCATCATATTTCGCTTATGGCCGGGCACTTCCACTTGGATATGGTGAAAGACTTCAAGCGCTCTCAGGGCTTCACTGCCCTTCTCCCCAAGTCCCAAGGGCTCTGCCATGCTCAACATCACGGATAGGCTTTCAGGGCCCTGCACAGCAATCAGGGCATAGTGATCCGTCTCATCCAGTACCTCAATGCTATGTTCACGCTCCGGATAACGTTCTTTATACATCTCCATGCTTTCGGCAATATGAACCAAATCTTTTTCCTTGTTGGCTGCGTTGACGATCAACAGATAGCTTTCAGGTGCTATCGTATAGACCAGGCAGTCATCCACAACACCTCCCTCGTCATTGCAGATAATCGCATAGCTAATCAGATCCGGATCCCCTTTTGCAACCTCATGACTCAGAAGCCAGTTGAGAAATCCGCCGCTCCCCCTGCCCCGGATAAGTACTTCGCCCATGTGTGAAACATCGAACATGCCTACCTTTCCGCGTACAGCCAAGACTTCTTCAATGATTCCTTCATACTGAAGTGGCATCTCCCATCCAGCGTAATCAGTCATTCGCGCCTTGAGGGCATAATGACGGTCATTCAAAGGGGTTTTGTTCATGATCATTCCTCCTCATCCTTGGTTATTCATACCAAATATGTGACCAAGCATTCATTGTATTTATAGCAAATCACCGCAAAACCGACAAGTGACCACCCTCTTTTCACTGGCCCCGTCAATTACTTGATTGCCGCGGTTTGCGAGGAGCGATTCTTGATGTCTATAATGACTTGAGCCTGGTCCACGCCAGGTATTGGGGAAGCGAAAAATGAAGTCGGATATCGTGGTGATCGGTGGCGGTATTCTGGGTGCCACAGCTGCCTGGTCGCTTTCAAAAGAAGGCCACCGAGTTGTGATCCTGGAAAAAGGCGATCTGGTGTCAGGTGCCTCCGGGGGCAATTTGGGAAAACTCTCGGTCATGGAAAGGCAGGAAGACTGGCATATTCCGTTGGCACTGGAATCACTGGAACAATACGAGGAACTGAATAAGAGCACTGACATCGAATACTGCAACTGCGGGGGTACCATGCTGCTCCAATCACCGGCACTCTTCCTTGCTGCGCAGCAAATGAAAGAAGCGATGGATCGGGCGGGGGTGCCTTTGGAATTTTCTAAGGGGGAGTCAGCGCTGAGACATGAACCGAATTTGAACCTGCAAAGCATCTATGCCACGGTATTTTGTCCTTTGGAGAGTGTTCTTAACCCCATGCGCGCAACCTTGGCCTTTCTTGAACTTGCCAAGCAGCATGGGGCAACGGTACACACACATGCCAAAGTGGAAGGCTTTGAGATGTCCGGAAATACCATTCGCACTGTTAGGTCAACGGCCGGCTGTTTTCCTGCCGATGTCGTTGTGAACGCAGCTGGATCCTGGGCTGGTCCATTGTGCAGGAAGCTGGACATTCATATTCCGGTTGGGCATCACCGGGCAATGGCCTGTGTGACTGAGCCAATCGCTCCCTGTATCAGGACGGCGGTCCTGGACGGAAGTTTCTTGTCGCCGTCGACTGTTGCCGGAGACGTTTGCAGGATTACGATCGGAGTCGCACAGACTGCGCACGGCAGTCTGGTCATATCACGCGCCGCGGAGGAAGCAGACCTGGAAAACAAAGATGTATCTCTCGAGGGTTTGCGTAGGATGATACAGAATTTTCTACACTATTTCCCTTCACTTCATGCCATCGAAATCGTCCGGGCGTGGGCATGCGTGACCCCCCAGACTCTCGATGACCTGCCCGTATTTGGTTTCAGTGAGAAAGTACCCAATTTTTTTATTATTGCCGGGTTCAAAGGTGCATTTGGCACAGCCCCCGCCATTGGAAGAAAGGTTGCCCGAGCCATTGGAGACGGGTTGATCTGGGAAGGAGGCCTTTTTTCCCCGGATCGCCTGCGGGCCAATTCGCCAATCAGCTGATCTCACGACGTGAGATGACGAGGCAGGAAATGTATGGTTGCCGCCGATACCGATAATCTCTCCGGAAACTGTTTTGACGAGCACCTTGACCCGCCTGTGATCCAGCCCTCGTTTTTCCACCTTTTCAATGAATCACCTCACCGGTCATAGGCATATTTCCGGTTCTTGCACCTCCGTGTGGTGTGGTATATACTGACGGCGTGGCGCGGTGATCCCGGCTGCGTGGGTTGCGGTTCCTCGGGCAAATCGGAAAATGGTTGCCACTTACCAGTTATAGGGAGTTTGTTGAACCTTTCACAAAGGTTAAGCGCAACTCCCTTTTGTCTTTTAATCGGGACTTTGCCTGGCCGGCTGCCACCTTCACGAAAGGATCGATATGGGACTTTACGTTATCGGTATTACTGGAGCATCGGGAACAGTCTATGCAAAGTCGCTGTTACTCGAACTCCTCTGCATGAACCACAACATTGACTTGATCATCTCAAGGGCTGGTTTGATTGTCGCCAATGAAGAGCTGGGCTGGCAAATACCTGAAAGCGAGGCTCAGGCATCGGTTTATTTCAGGGATCTTTTTCATGACCTTGCCGAGAAGGATAAAGGGCTGGTTGGACGAAAGCTGGGCAGAATCAACTATTATCATGACGATCATATCGCTGCACCTCCGGCCAGCGGCTCTTACCTGTCGGATGGAATGATTATCGTACCATGCTCCATGGGTGCTGCATCAGCTGTCGCGTCCGCCAGATCCGCAACCCTCTTGGAGAGAGCGGCGGACGTTGCGTTGAAGGAACATCGCCGGCTGGTCATCATTCCCCGCGAATCTCCAATGAGTGCCATCCACTTGAGAAATCTTCTGACTTTGGCACAACTGGGCGTGCATGTCGTGCCGGCTTGCCCTTCCTTTTACCAGCAGCCCCGGTCACTTGACGATATGGTTGAGTATTTCACCTTGCGGACACTTGACCAAGTTGGAATTCATCAGGAGTCTGATCAGCGGTGGTCCCAGGCACAATCACCTGACAGGAAAGGATTCGAAAATGACGAAAATTAATGATCTGCGGACTTTTATTGAAGTATTGCAGCAAAACAACCGGATCGCCTTTATTGAAAAGGAAGTTGACTGGGATTCTGAGCTGGGGTCCGTATTGTCAACCCTGGAGCGATCGGGGGGGCGGGCCGGCTATTTTAAGCAGGTTAAGGGCAGCACCTTTCCAGTCGCAGGGGGTCTGCTGTCCTCCATGCAAAATGCAGCTCTGGCGCTTGGCTGCGAAGTTGACGAAATAACAGACTTTATTGAAGATCGTCTTACAAAACCTATCGCACCACTTCAAGTTGCAGAAGCTCCCTGCCAGGAGAATATCCTGACCGGTGACCAAATCGACCTGTTTTCATTGCCCATCCCGCGTCACGCACCGGGGGACGGGGGACGCTTCATCACGGGAGGTGTTATCTTTTCCAAGCGGCTTCGTGAGCCCTCCCGCCAGAACCTGTCATTCCAGCGTATGCATATCAAGGAGCGGGATAAGACCGGCATTATGATCAATGAGTGGCGGCACCTGCGCGATTTCTTGGACGAGGCCCAGGCGATGGGGCAAAAGCTTCCTATTTCAGTTGTTTGCGGGGCCGACCCGGTCGTTTACATTGCAGCAGGACTGCGATCCGATCTGGACGAAGTCTCTCTTGCGGGCGCACTGCGCGGTGAAGCAGTTAAAGTAGTCAAGGGTATCACCAACGATATTCTGGTGCCTGCGCTGGCCGAGTTTGTCATTGAAGGCGAAATTGACCCGGACCGCCTCGAAATGGAAGGCCCCTTGGGCGAGTTTACGGGGCATTACAGCGAGCCATGGAACAGTCCCGTCTTTCAGGTAACCGCCATCACGCACCGCAACGACGCCATCTACCAGACCATCAACGGCGGTTCTTTTGAACACATCAACCTGGGTAATTCCCTCCCGCGGGAACCCTTGCTCCACCAATTTACTTCTTATGTCAGTTCCGGCGTACTCGATGTCCATATACCAGCTTATGGCTGTGGCTTTCTGGTAATCGTCAAGATCAGGAAAAAGAATCCCGGCGAACCCAAGAACGTAGCCTTGGCTGCCATGACGACCTATGTCAACATTAAAAATGTCATCATTGTTGACGAAGATATCGATATATACGACTCTTCTGACGTGTTGTGGGCCCTGTCAACCAGGGTCAAAAGTGATGAGGATATATTCTATGTGCCAAATGCCCAGGGGCACGAACTCGATCCTTCGTCGGACAAGCGGGGTGTGCAAACCAAGATGGGAATAGATGCTACCCGCGATACCGGGAGCCGTTGGCATGAACGCGTCATCTATCCGCAATTGGACCTTGCTGATTACCTCTGAACCGTGAGTTCATGACAAGGTCAGGTGCCCGCCTCTCCCGGAAGGATTCGGGAGAACGCATATCACATAAATAACAGGAAACTACGATCATGAGATCGACAAAAAGGAAAGGAACGTAGGAGTTAGCATGAGTTATGTCATCGGAGAATTTAAGAACTATGTAAAGGGAGTCTGGACGGATCCCGCGGACGGGCAGTTTCGTGAACAATTCACGACCATCGACGGAACGGCTGTTTCGAAATGTGCGCATTCGGGCAATTCTGACGTTGATGTCGCTGTAGCGGCCGCCAGAGAAGCGTTCGAGCTCGCAGATTGGAAAGAAAATCCGAGAAAGCGATCCAAGGCGCTGCAACACTGGGCAGATCGAATGCGCGAAAATGTTAAGGAATTGGCAACTTTGCTCAGCTGGCAGGTTGGGAAACCCTACAAAGAGTCTTTCGGCGAAATGATGGGTGCGATCGGCTACATGGAATACTATGCCTCGGCAGCCCGCACAATCTACGGCTCCAATATGTCGGTTGATGATGTGACCTTGTCCATCATGCTCCGTGAGCCCGTGGGTGTTATCGGTGTCATCGTTCCCTGGAACTATCCCATCACCCTCCTCATGCGCGATATGGCCCCCGCACTGGCAGCCGGCAATACGTGTGTCGTCAAACCTGCCGGACAAACTGCGGGCATCACCATGCGGGTCATCGCCTTGCTGGATCAAGTCGAAGAATTTCCTCCTGGAGTGGTCAATGCTGTTTCGGGTCCCGGTTCGATCGTCGGCGATGTGCTGACCGGCCACCCTGATGTTGACATGATCAACTTTACAGGCAGTGTCGATGTCGGCAAAACAATTATGCGTGCATGTTCCTCAACCATGAAAAAGGTTTCACTCGAACTTGGCGGGAAGTCAGCGAGCATCATTTTCTCCGACGCGGATCTTGAGAAGGCGCTACCCTACGCCTTGACCAGCATTTTCACCAATGCGGGGCAGTTGTGTACGTCAGCGTCGCGTATTCTCGTTGAAGAATCAATCGCAGAGGACTTTATCGCTCAACTGAAATCCGCGGTCGAGCAAATGCAGGTTGGCGATCCCTTTGATGCGGCAACTGCTATGGGGGCCATGAATACACCGCAGCAAATGGACACCGTCCTCAAATACATCGAGCTGGGAAAAACGCAAGGCACCCTATTAACCGGGGGCCACCGGCTTGTGGGCAATGGACTTGAAAAGGGGTGCTTTATTGCACCAACTGTATTCGTTGACCTGCCACAGGATTCCCCCCTCATTCAGGAGGAAATCTTTGGTCCTGTACTCTGCGTCAATACATTCAAAACCGAGGAGGAAGCTGTTGAAATGGCAAATGGAACTGTCTTCGGCCTCGCTTCCGGTGTATGGACTCAGGATATCAATAAAGCTGTCCGGGTCGGTAAAAAAATGAGGGCTGGAACATGCTGGATTAATTGTTACAATCGCTTGTTCAATGAGTGTGAAACGGGCGGGTATAAGCAGAGCGGTCTTGACCGAGCAGGTGGCATCGAGGGAATCAAAAAGTTTACTGAGGTAAAACATCTCTGCATCGACTACAAGGAAAACCACTAATCAGTCCTGCAACAAAGCTGCTTCAGATAGCTGAAGTGCGAACACAAATCGTTAAATTATGGAAAGGTTTCGAATAATTGAAAAATGAACAGATTTTTACTTCCAACTGAGATGATATGGGGACAGGGTGCAGTTGCTGAATTGTCCCGGTTTGTTAAAGAAAAACAGAAGGTCATGATCGTCACCGACGCCTCCCTGGTCAAACTCGGTGCAGCTGAAAAAGTAAGCAGTGTGATCAAGGATCTCAATGCCGAAGTCACCGTGTTTGATGCAATTCCGCAGAACCCGCACGCACCCGATGTTTACCATTGCCTGGATCAGGTCAAGGAAAGCGGAGCCCATCTCCTGGTTGCTTTAGGAGGAGGCAGTCCGATGGATGTTGCCAAGGTTGTTGCCATGATGGCGACAGATGGCGGCAAATTGGAAGACTACCAATGGAACTTCCGGCAGGCAACCGTCGCTCCCTTGCCCTACATTGCCATTCCTACCACGGCGGGAACGGGCTCCGAGGCTACGAAAACGGCTGTTATTGTGGATCGCGACACCAAAAAGGGCTTCGGGGGAGACGCCTTGTTTGCCAAGGCAGCTTTGTTGGATCCGGAAATGACGGTCAGCCTCCCCGCACACCTCACAGCGACAACTGGCGCTGACGCACTGACTCACGCCATTGAGGCGTACGTTGGCAGGGGGCATCACCCCTGGACCGATGCCATGGCTTTGGAGGCCATTACCTTGCTCGCCGAGTATTTGCCACTGGCCTACGCGGATGGTCATGATTTGCTTGCACGCGAAAAGGTGGCCTTGGCGGCAGCCATGGCTGGCTTGGCGATGGATCAAAGCGGCCTGGGAATCGTTCACTCCGTGAGCGGGCCGATTGCCAGCCACTATGACGTACCTCACGGTCTTTCCAACGCCGTCTTATTGGTAGAAGGCATGAAATACAATTTGCAGACAGTACCTGCCCGCTTTGCACGCGTCGCCAGGGCAATGGGGGTGGACACGACGTCCATGAGTGACCATGAAGCTGCTGAAGCCGCTGTTGATGCCGTTGACAGGATGTTCCAGAATATGAAGGTTCCGGGTGACCTCAGTGATTACTTTGAGCAATATGGAGCAAAAGAAGAGGACATCCCGAAATTTGCTGAAGAAGCATGTGCCATGTTCCTGATGCGAAACAATCCCAGGACACCTGTTCCGGAAGAAATGGAAGTCATCATCAGAAAAGCGCTTGGCTGTTGATACTGCCCGCGGCCAGCTTCAACCTGATGACAACAAAAGCCCGCCGGTGCCTTTTACGGTACCGGCGGGCTTTCTGTTTCATCTTGCATGGATAGGTGGAGGTCTGTAATACCTCGATAATTAGTCTTTTTTGGGCACGAACAGGGGCAGGGCAGCGTAGAATTGAATCGCCTTGATCAGCTCATCGACTCTCACCTGATCTTCACTTGAATGGCAGTACGCCTCCTCTCCAGGACCAAAGCCCAGGGCGGGGATGCCTTCACGGCCACAAAGATGCGTTGCATTCGTGCTGAAGTCCCACTTGGTTATTTCAGGGGCCTTTCCGAATAGACCTTCATAGGCCTTGGCTCCGGCCTGGACCAATTCGTGCTCTTCATCCAAGACCCATGAGGGGAAGTAATCAAGAGCCGTAATCTCATAACCGGAATAGGTAACAACTTGCTCCGTTGCGATTTCAGGTTTTACACCTTCAATACCCTGGGAGAAGGCCCGTGCCTCTTCCAGGAGATCCTCGGCAGTTTCGCCGCACGAAATCCGGCGGTCGCAGGTTATGATGACTTCGCCAGGGATGGTGTTCATCGAGGGTGTTTTACACTCAACATGAGTCACCTCGATGGTACCTTTACCCAGGAAAGGGTCTTCCCTGAAATCGTCAAACTCGTCAATTGCCTTGATGATCGGCAGTGATTTAATCAGCGCGTTTTCACCGCGCCAGGCTGCTGATGCATGCGCGGCTTTCCCCGGCACGCTGATGCGGATCAAGGCGCGCCCCTTATGTCCCCGCATCAGGCGCAGGTTGCTGGACTCGGCAACCAGTACGTAATCGGGCTGTATATCGGGTGATTCCTCCATCATCGCTTTGACACAGGCGCCTTCAACATCCTCTTCCGCCACTGATCCGGAGACCCAAAGGGTGAAATCTTTATCCAGCCCCAGCTCTTTCAGCGTCTTGCCGGCCCAGGTAATGCCCATTAAACAGCCCTTGTCATCAACAGCGCCGCGACCGTGAATGACACCGTCTTCGAGATGGCCCGACAGGGGAGGGAATTTCCAGGCAGCGGGGTCACCTGTTTCGACCGTGTCTATGTGGGCGTCATATAGAAGGACTGTTTTACCCTGTCCAACCCGCCCCAGCACGTTCCCAACCTTATCGATCCGCACTTCATCAAATCCATAAGTACGCATTTTATCGGCAAGAAAAGCGACCGCCTCTCCTTCGTTGTATGTCAAGCTTTCGATTGCAATGAAATCCTGTAAATCTTTCGTAATCTGATCTTGATTGCCTTCGATGCAGTTCTTGATCTTTTCCAAAACTTCTGTTTTCTCCATATTCGGGATCCTCTCTTCATCGATATTTTTTCGCGTTTGCGACAGTCGCCAGAATGGCCAAGCGAGTCCACTCTAGCATAGGATCAAGTTGCTGACAAGAAAGCGATCTACCTGGCAAGTAATGCCTGCGAAATAGACATCGCCGTTTCATGACCCGCTTCCAATTGAGCGGTCGCCGACCGGTGAAGCAGAAAAGGCAACTGGACGCAGAGTCAGATTGTCCATGGATTCAGCCGGTATTTATTGAGAAGGCTGTGAATTATGTTCCAAGACTCAATTTGCTTGGCAATTCGGCTGGTTGACAGTTTGCTGCTTCATTCCTATACTAGCTGTGACAAATTCAGAAAGACAATTCACCGTCAGAAAATCTGTCAAATTTTAGAAAATTGGGGGTATTACTATGCGAACTGGAATGATCGGAAAACACCTTATCGCGGCACAAGATTGGACAGACGAAGAGCTGAACACCTTGCTGGACGTGGCAAAAGAACTGAAGATGCGTTATGCACTGGATATGCCGACAGATATACTCAAGAACAAAACTTTATTTTTATTGTTTTTTGAAGAATCCACCCGTACCCGTAACGCATTTGAATGCGGAATGACGCAACTGGGTGGTCATATGAACTATCTTACCCCCGCGGGAACTCAGGTTGATCACGGTGAAACGCCAAAAGATACCATTGAAGTCCTGGCACGCATGGGCCATGGGATCGCAATCAGGAATTCATACGTCGACGGGCACAAATGGATGAGAGCAGTTGCGGAGCACTCCAAGATACCTGTCATGAATGCCCAGTGTGATATCTGGCATCCGACCCAGGAACTCGCCGACATCATGACAATCAAGGAAAAGTTCAACAATGAATTGCGCGGGCGGAAATTCGTAATTTCCTGGACATGTGCCGGCAACTATATGCGTCCTCTTTCCATGCCTAACTCGCTGGTCACACTGATGCCTCGCTTCGGTCTTGACGTGACACTGGCTCACCCGAAAGGATTCGAGCTTGAAGATGAAATTATGGAAATTGCGCGTAAGAATGCGGAAGCGCATAATGTCAAACTTGAAGTTGTCTATGACATGGAGGAAGCCTTCAAGGATGCTCACGTTATTTATGCCAAAGGCTGGGGCCCGATCACAACTGTTGGAGACGATGCCGTCCGTGGCGTCCAGATGATCAACGAACACCCCGAATGGTTTGTCGACCAAAGGAAAATGGACCTTGGCGCGAAAGATGCCATTTACATGCATTGTATGCCCGCTGACCGTGACGTGGAAGTAACAAGTGAGGTCATGGACGGACCGCAGTCCGTTCTCTACGATGAAGCCGAAAACCGCCTGCATACGATTAAAGCGCTTATGGCGCTGACCATGGGCAATACAACCCGCAGGTGATCCGGATACCGCTTAGCGGTTGAACACATCGATTCGATCCATAAACGAAATTGGCAAGACCGGCAGATCGCCGGTCTTGCTGCCTCAAGGAGCAATCTTCGGGGCTGGCGGGAACCGCTCTTCATTAGAGGTTTTGATACTTGGAACTTATCTTCGTGCATCGTCTGCACGTCACGACACATATGAAAAGCCGGAACCAGCCATCAATTTTTCAAGGTTCACCGTCCGTTCCACAGGTAAATCAAAATGCTACAGAAGTGATTCGCTTGCTGGTCGCGACGATCCGTCCATTCTTGATCACGGCCAGCCGCGTCGCCTGATCCCGGAAGGCAGAGGCGATATCCGAAGCATCAAGAAGAACCAGATCCGCCCGCTTGCCAACCGCAAGACCGTAGTCATCAAGCCGCATGGCCCGGGCTGCGTGGATGGTGCCCATCCGGTGAATGACCTGCAATTCCGAATCTGACAGCATCTGTGCCACCTGACCGGTCAAGAGGCCCTCTTCGAGCATATCGGCGTTGCCGATGGGCCGGAAGGGATCGCGTACGTTATCGGATGCATAGGCGATATTGACTCCGGCTTCCAGGAATTCCTTGATCCTTGTTACACCGCGCGGTATCGGCTGACGGTCCGCCCTTGCCATCAGGTAGAGATTGCAGGATGGGAGGGTAATGATATGAAGGCGCGCTTCTTTTGCCATGGCGATGGCTTCAGCGGCAAGCCCGTCATCGACACGGCAGAGCGCTGTGACATGGCCACAGGAGACACGTCCCTCATACTTGTTTTCCAGCGTCAGGCGGGCCGTTTCCAGGAAGGTATCGATGTTGGGGTTATCATGTTCGTCAATATGGAAATCTACATCAAGGTCATTCTTTACGGCAATTCTGAACAACTCCCGCGTAAATCCTATCCGCTCGTCATAGAAATGAGGCGCCCCCCCGATCGCATTGATCAACCGATTTCTTGCCATCCTGTCCAGCATATCGAAGTGTTCCTGCTGTTCATCAAGTCTGCCGTGAAATACCGGAAATGCTGTAATTTGAATCTCGATGTATGGCTGCATTTCATCCCGGAGCTCATTCATGGCTTCGACACTTCGCCAGCCATTGACAGCATCGACACTGACGTGGGTCCGAATGCTTGTCGTTCCGGCAACAACAGCCTTGCGCAAGCTCCTCCGTGCCCGTTTCTTAATGTCAGCTGCCAGCTCTTCAGGTGTGAGGTTTCTTAAATATTCGGAGTAATTCTGTATGGCCTGTGCCAAGGTAGTTGATTCACCCGCCGGCATGACGCCGGTTGTGTCAAGATGCGTGTGGCTGTCTATGAAGCCAGGGGACAGAAGCGACCCGTTCGCGTCAATGGAATCCTTTGATTCAATGATCGGTCCGGGTCGGCGGATCTCAACGATTTTGCCCTCTGTGATCAGTACATCCAACAAACCGCTGTTATTGGGCAGCTGCGCCTGGTAAATGGCCAAGTCAATCATCTTATCAAAACTCTCCTATTCCCTTTCATGTACCGGCACCTTAAGCCTTCGAATTTCTTCACTGGCCGGATGTCATTCAAGTCCTGATCTGTCACGATACTTTTGGTTTCCATAGTAGCGCAGTCTCTACCTTCGTGCACCCCGCACACAATTTTTGACCGTACGGATGCCGGCCTCAACAATCCGTAATGCCTGACACCTGGCCCCTGTCCCTGTTGAGCAAATTGAAGCAGGTTAGATTATCGACTATACTGTTTTTGTATGGAAAATCTTGAATTGTTCGTCAGGAAAGCAGGTAAATAATGATTCCAAAAACAATGAAAGCAGTTGTGGTCATTGCGCCCGAAAAGGTTGAAGTCAAGGAAGTATCCACCCCGGTTCCGGTTGAAGGCGAAGTGCTTGTGCGCATCGATAATTGTCTGATTTGCACATGGGAACAACGTATCTTTTCCGGATCCGGGGCCGATTTACCGTTTATCCCGGGCCATGAGGTGTCAGGGGTAGTTGCCGCGGTTCCCAAAGAGACGATCGCGAATGTGACTCCCGGTCAAAAGTGTGTTGTTAAAACATATGACAGCTGTGGAAGTTGTGAGTTTTGTTTTCGTGGACTCAACAATCTTTGCAGCGGTCAATCAAAAAAACGCACCTTTGATGGGATTGCCGGTACGGGGGGGATGGCACGCTATATTGCCATTGCAGCTGACCGTATCTACCCTCTGCCCGTCGAATCAATAGACCTTGAGCTGGCCGCTTTTGCAGAACCTCTCGCCTGTTGTCTGCACAGCATCGAACAGGCTGATGTTTCCTTCGGTGAAGACGTCGTCGTGGTAGGTGCCGGCGTGATGGGCCAATTGCTTGCCATTCTGGCCAGATTGAGGGGAGCGCGTGTTATTGTGGTGGAGATAGACAAGGCCCGGCGTGAACTGGCAATGAAGATGGGTGCACACGAATCCATTGATCCCTCATCCACCGACTGGCAAGCGGAACTTTCGCGCTTAACCAGCGGACGGGGCCCCCATGTTGTACAGTTCACCATCAACAATCTGGCTATGGCCAGTCAATACATCAAAGCGCTCGCGCCAGCCGGCAGGCTCGTTTATTATGGCTCTTTTCGACCAAGTGAAGACGTACCATTCAATCCGAATGACATTCATTACACCGAGAAAGTCATCACCGGCTCCTACAGCCCCACGGTAAGATCATTCTGGCAGGCCTCCCAAATGCTTGGACATGGCCTGGTCGACGTAAAGCCTTTCTTGACAGAGTGCTTCGACATGAACGAAGCACAGAGAGCATTTGAACGTGCAATGAGCACTGAAACGCTGCGGGTCCTCATACGGTTGTCGGACTGAGCCGGGAAGATCTTAACGGGAAATATTCTGTTCATTGAAAAGGGGCGTTTTCGCCCCTTTCATACTTCTCTGACCTGATCAGTTGGCAACAAGCCGTCAAAGGCCGCGAACTGCCTCTTCCGCTTTCGCATTCCCGTGCACCAGCTCAACCAGGGCCCTGACAACTGCTTCAGGATCCTCGTGGTTCCACACATTTCTGCCGATAGCCACACCTGCGGCACCGACTGACAGAGCGTCCTCAATGCAGGCAAAAAGACTCGTCAGATCATTGGCAGCGGGTCCCCCCAGCACAACAACCGGCTGGTAGGCGGCATCAATCACTTGTCTGAACTGTTCCCTGTCTCCGGCGAAGGTGGTCTTGATGATATTGGCGCCATACTCACACCCCACTCTTGCTGCCAAACGTACATTTTCAGGTGTATGGGGGACAAGTTTGTCAAAACCTCCCGGTAACATTTCAGCCATAACCGGCACGCCCCAAACCCTGGCTTGGCGCACAGCCTCCGCAACATTCTTCATGCAATCCTGCTCACTGGGTGTGCCGGGGAAACCGTTAAGAACCACTGCATCAGCGCCGAGTCTGAGCGCATCTTCGACCGAATATAGAAGACGGGGATGCCCCGTTGCTTCCGAGGGCAAGGCTGAATACCCGCCGTCTATGCGTAAAATGACACCAATGTCGCCGAGAACATGGGCAAATCGGGAAGCAATCCCATAGGTAAGCAGAACAGCATCTGCGCCCCCTGCAACTATTTTCCTGAGTTTCTCCTCTGCATCATCAAGTGCAGGATTGACATTTAATCCAAGCCCGTGATCCATGGCAATAATAACTGTTTTGCCATTTGCGCGAAAAATCCTTCTCAAACGTTTCATTGATCCTCCTTCGTGTCCTGATGTTCGCCGGAAGCGTGGAATACCAGCGGTCTGTTACCATTCGTCCCATGAATCCACGCGGGACAGCGAACCCGAATCATACCTTACCGGATTCTTCGGGTTTGTTCACCGTCTTTTTCTCTCCGATCATCCGGTGCATTTCCCTCCTGCCTCGTGCATTGTTTGCCTTTGCTTCAGCTTCTGTTTTGGAAATAATGCGGCTTAACCGAAAAACCTCTCGTTCGGCCGATCATCTTGCCCCGTGCAAAGCCATGGGCCTCACAGAAGGATACCATACTGCTTATCCCAGTGAATGAAGACCTCGTCTCCTTTTTGGTAAGGCTTGGATTGTCCGTACACCAGTGTCTTGAAAACAATAGAATCTGACACCCGGACTTGATAGTCCGTCATTTCGCCAAGGAAAATGACCTCTTCGACGGTTCCTTTCAGAACATTGTGACCGGAGGGAATCTGGTCATCATTGTCGGCAAGCTTCAGATACTCAGGCCTCAATCCGAGTGAGTAGTCCCCTGCCTCAAGCTCCGATTTTTGACCTTGAATCAATACGATATTCCCATCCTCCAGCGTGCAGCAACGTTTGACCGGATCATAACGGGCGACAAAGAAGTTTGATTTTCCAATAAAATCCGCAACAAAACGATTGACCGGATGATGATAAATTCCACGAGGCGTGTCAACCTGTTCGATGATGCCGGCATTCATGACCGCGATCCGATCTGCCATGGTCAGCGCTTCCTCCTGGTCGTGGGTGACAAAGATGGACGTTATGCCTACACGCTTCTGAATGCTGCGGATCTGAGAGCGGGTTTCCACGCGCAATTTCGCATCCAAATTACTCAGTGGTTCGTCAAGCAGCAGGACCTTCGGCTCCATAACCAGGGCTCTTCCAAGGGCAACGCGTTGCTGCTGACCACCGGATAACTGCCGGATCGCCCGATTTTCGAGTCCTTCCAAATCGACAATTTGGAGCATATCCCGTACGCGGCTGCGAATCTCTTCCGAGGGCAACTTTCGAATTCGAAGGCCGAAGGCTATGTTCTCAAACACGTTCAAATGAGGAAAGAGCGCATAACTCTGGAACACGAGAGAGGTGGGTCTTCTCTCAGGTGGCTGGCGTGTGACATCGCGTCCATCCATGATAATCTTTCCCGCGTCCGGTACAAGAAAACCGGAAAGCAGCCGGAGAAGAGTCGTCTTTCCGCAACCCGAGGGTCCTAAAAGGCAAAGCATTTCGCCGTCTTCAATCTGCAAACTTACGTGATCGACGGCGCGTACCGTTGCAAATGACTTGCACAGATCTGAAATTTCTACCATTGACATTGCGATTATCCCTCAATCAGATTTGAAACTTGTTGATACCCACCGTCCGGTCGATGATGAAAAGAACCACCATGGACAGCGTGACCAGCAGACAGGAAATTGCCGTTACCGTCTGATCAAGCCCATATTCCAACTGGGCAAAAATCCGCACAGGTAAGGTAATGTTGCCCCCTCTGACGATAAAGCGGCTGATCGTCGTCTCGTCCATAGAAACAATGAAGGCAAAGAGGCCCGCGACAACGATGCCCGGCTTTATGATCGGAAAAGTGATTTTCCGAAATGTGTAGAACTGGCTGGCACCAAGGTCGCGAGCCGCTTCTTCCAGCGATAGGTCAAAACCGACCAATGATGAAAGAACCATACGGATCACATATGCGGTTGCTAACATGATGTGGGCCAAAAGAAGCGATTTATTGTCACCAACCCAGCCGAGTATGATGCTGAATCGAAGCAAGGCAATCCCGACAATTACGGCTGGCAGCGTAAGAGGTGAGAGGAAAAAGGTTTTCAGCAAATCAACACTTCTGAACTTGAAACGTGTCAGGCCAAGCGCGGCCAATATCCCAATGATCAAGGACACCGCTGTGCAAAACACAGCGACCTTGATGCTCAGCCAAAATGACAGGGCATACTCCGTTTTGAGAAAAACACTTTTAATCCATTGAAAAGAATAGCTTGACGGCGGGAAGGTAATAAACATCTTGTCGCCGGAAAATGCTGATATCACCACGATAATGAGTGGCAAAACAATAAAGAACAAGACAAAAACGACAAAACCGATACCTGCCGCACGACTTAAGACAGCCAAGACCCGCTGCCGCTTGAGCATGAATGCGGAGGCAAGTCGCGTCCGATCCCGCTTGAAGCGCCGTGCCACGCCGGCATACAGGTCATAGAAAGCATCTTTGATCCGGCGGATCATCCTGTACCAGACTGAATTGAAATCCGCCTCACGGAATGAACCCGAACGATCGCTCATTCTTTCAATTCGCGAAGTCATACGGTTATAGACAGTGATCAGTATCAAGCTGAATAACAACAGCACCATCGCAGCAACCGCTGCAAAGGGAAAGTCAAGAATGGTCATTGACTGCTGGTAAATCAGCATGGTAATCGTCATGACCTTGCCACCACCCATCAACCGCGGCGTGACAAATGACGAAAAACTCAAAAGGAAAACAAACAGACTGCCCGCCACGATGCCGGGCATACTCAGGGGAAATATCACTTTGAAAAAGGAAGTAAGGCGGGAACAACCGAGATCACGCGCAGCTTCCTCAAGGTCGTAATCAACATTATCGAGGACGCTTTTAACCGACAAAACCAAATAAGGCATAAATACTTGAGTTAAGCCGAGTACAATACCAAGCTCAGTGCCCACGAACTTTACCCGGCCCAAGCCAAGCGACGCGATAAAATTGTTAACCGGACCGCTGCTTGCGAAAATAATCATAAGACCAAGCGTTCTTGCTGTAACGTTCGTGATCAAAGGGGTCAAAATCAAGGCAAGCAAGAGGTTCTTGACTCGATTGCTCCTGGTGCGTGACATAACCATGGCCACAGGGTAGCCAAGAACCAAAGAAAGAACCGACGTGTAGATAGCGATCCGAAATGTTCGCAACAACACTTTCAAGTAGTATGGTTCAAACATTTTGGCAAAATTGTCGAAGGTCAGAACTGTCGTATCGATCAAGCCGGTTCCGGGTACACCTTTGTAAAGACTGATCGTAAATAAGAGGACTAGTGGCAGGAAAAATCCGACAGCGATAAGGAGCATCGCCGGTGATAAAAAGAATGCTTTTCCAACGAGTTGCTTTTTGTCAATTTTCAGTCGACCGCTACCGGATGGCAAAAGCTTGCGGTTCATACACAAATACCCCCACAAACAACATTCGGGTTGCGGGAGAGTTTTCACTCTCCCGCTTTTTCCGTCGGATTGACTTTAGTCAACAATTTGCGTGTTCCAAAGTTCCGCCCACTCTGACTGCTTTTCAGAAATCAACTCATTGTCGGGTACGATCAGTTTTTTGACCTGGTCAAGTCCATAAAGCACTTTGCCCGCCAATTCGTCATCGAGAACAACTGTTGAGCTGGTTGGTCCGTAAAACAGACGTTCGGCATAAGCTTCCTGAACTTCCTGGCCGAGGTGAATGTTAATCCAAATCTCCGCCAGGTCAGTGTTTTTTGCATTCTTGGGGATGGTCGCACAGTTCATGGACAAGATCCCGCCTTCCTCCGGTACGACAAAATCAACGCTGCCTCCAGCCTCTTTGTAAGTGACGACATAACCGTCAATTTGCGGACATAAGACCACATCACCTGTTTCAAAGGCAAGGTTCAGTTCATCAATTCCAGACGCAAACATCGGAATTGGTTTCAATTCAGCGATCGCATCAATACCCGGCTGAATGTTGTTTTCATCGCCGCCATGCAAGCGCGCCGCCATGATCAAGAAAGCTGTCCCCTGAGTGCCAGGGAAAACGAATGGTGCCACACGGCCCCTGTATGCCTCGTCCCAGCAGACCATCCAGCTCGACGGAGCTTTCTGGAATTCTTTCGTGCTGTACATCAAGCCGACCGACATAAATGATACACCGTAGCCTCCGGATTTTTGTGCAGGTTCATACAGATTATTGAACTCAGGAACTCCGTCCGGATTAGGAGGCTGGATAACTTCCGCCTTATCTGCAGCTTCAGCCTGAGCCATACTGAGGTAGACCACATCCATGGAAGGATTGTCCAGCTCCGCATACAGCAATGCATTTCGATCTGAGGACCCGCCAAGTATCAACTCAACTGTCGCACCGGTCTCCTCCTCAAATCGGGGAATGATCAGTTCACGCGCAATATCTTCCTGTGTACTTCCCCAGATTCCAACAACAAGTGTACGGCCTTCGCCGATTTTACCTGCCGGTTCCGTTTTCGCGGTGGTTTCAACTCCGTTCGCCGGAGTGGTCTTGGGTGTTGTCTCTTCAGGTGTGCCTGGCGCGCAAGCTGTGGCCACCAGAAGCAGCACGAGCAGCGACGCGACGATTACAATCAATTTCTTCATCACAAGTTCCTCCTTTTGTTGCACCTTTCTATTTTATGCGCTCACATCTTCTTAGCTGTGTGCGCAGACGTACATTTCCTCAAAAGTTTCGCGGAGCTTCCCATAAAGAGCTTTGTAGGAAGAAAACAACAAGTCATACTCCGGTTTTACTTTCAGCTCGGGTTCAAAGACAGTCTGTGGTTGAATGAAGGTATCAAAATCAGATTTTTTGTATATTCCGCTTCCGATCGCTGCAATCAGGGCTGCGCCAAATGCGGAGGCATCCAGTTCAATCATGCGCTCGTAACGGATTCCGCTGATATTTGCCTTGATCTGGAGCCATTTGTCATTTCGATTGGCTCCCCCGACGGCACGGACACAACGGATTCCCTGCCCCATACTCTCGAGGGTTTGCCTGATTGCAAAGCCCACTCCCTGATACATGGCCTGCAGCATGGTGTCAGCCCTGGTTTGCAAGTCAATACCCACAAACACCCCCCGGGCTTTTTCATCCCAAATAGGGCTTCGCTCGCCGGCGAGGTAGGGCAGAAATATCAAACAGGCAGGTCGGTCGGCCTGAATGGATTCTGTCAAAGTGAACAGGTCTGAATCAGCGAAACACTCCTGGAACCATTTGTAACAAGCGCCTCCCGATGAAATCGCTTCGATACGGATGGACGAGTCAGGCAATACGTGAAGGCTGCTGCTCATATCAACGGGTACAGGTCTCGATATGCAGGTTGAGGTACCTGACCCCTCGACAACGACGCCTTCGCGAAAACCCCCTGCACCCACGCTTTCACAAAAAGCGTCAATCCCTCCCGGGTAGACAGGGATATTGTCAGGGAGGCCGCAGGTACGGGAAAACTCCGTATGGGTCGTTCCAATGGCTTGCCACGGTTTAAAAACCTCCGGCATCACATCAAGTGGAACGCCTGTCGCGCCTCCATCCCAATTGTTATGGACGCGATTGTAGTAATGAATGGTGGAAGCCGTCGACAGATCAATCGATCGTTTGCCGCAAAGCAAAAACGCGACATAGGATTTGGGGTCAAGAGCTGAGATCCCGGGAACGAATAAACCGGGATGATTGCGCCAGAACCAAAGCAATTTCGCTTCCATGCTTGTCCCGTCTTTCGCAAAGCCCGGCCAGGAGTCCCGCAACTCACTTGCTTCCTTAAGTGCCCTTCTGTCCTGCCACGTCACGATGGGAGTCAGGGGTTGACCGCTTTTGTCAACAAAGAGAAGACTGGGCCCGTGCCCGCACATCCCGATACCCGCGATCGTGGCTGGATCAAGGCCACTCTCCTCAAACAACTGATCCAGGGCGCGGTGAACCGTTATGGCAACCATTTGCGGGTCATGTTCAAAGGGCGAGGTTTTGGGGTAGTACTCACGCGCCTTGTAACGCCGATCCCCCGCAAAAGCAAGCACCTTGACGCTGCTGGTCCCGATGTCGATACCCAGAAAACGATCCTCGAAGCTTGCCCGGCTGTCCGTTCGTTTGCTTCGGCTTCTGATAATGGCCAAATTTTCAATCCGCTTATAAGCAGACAAGGCGTGATCCATATACCCTTTCAGATATTCCTTGTCATGCGCTGACAGCATTTTGATCTTTTCTTCTATTGGTGCGTTTTTAATTTCCTGGACTGAAGGCATGTGGAACCCGAACCTCATATAATCAGTTAGAGAAGGTGCTGCAATGAGCAGTACTGCTGTATGATCATACAGGGTTCAGTGAAAATAGTCAAGCAATATGTATCTAGTGAAATATTTTGAACTGAGTGAAAAAGTATGGTATGTTGAAATTGGAGGTGGTCGGTATGTTACATGACAGACTTGGGACACTCATCAACATCCTGGGAATCAAAAAAGGGGATTTCGCTGAGCGGATTGGTTTCTCTCAGTCCTACATCTCCATGATTCTCCGGCAAAAGAAGAAAAACCCCAGCCAACGCTTTTACGACTCCATCGCCTTTGCCTTTCAGGTCAATCTTGACTGGCTGCAATACGGTGTCGGCAATATGTTCTTGTTACCCGAGGCACATATGACTCCGACGGATCAGGATTTGCTGCAAAAATTCAAATCACTCCCACGATCAGAACAAAGGACTATCCTGGAAAAAATCGACGCTATGCTGATTCATAATTTTTGACTGGCGAGAAATACGATGAATTTTCCTATGAGTCAATTACTGAAAGAATCACAAACCAGGAGGCCTGGTGCACATGCAACATCAGTGGCCAACAACATCAACTTCCAACTGCCTGGCCGCCCAGATAGGCTTTCTTGACTGCTTCGTTGTCGATCAAATCATGTGTGCTGCCTTCCATCGTGATTCTGCCTGTTTCCAATACGTAGCCCCTCGAGGCCAGCGTCAACGCGATCTTGGCGTTTTGCTCAACCAGCAATACGGTCACCCCTTCCGAGTTAATTTCACGGATCAAGCGGAAGACCTCACTGACTAAAAGCGGTGACAAGCCCATGGACGGTTCATCGAGGAGGAGCATTTTTGGTTTGCTCATAAGGGCACGGCCAATGGCCAGCATCTGCTGCTCACCACCAGACAGTGTTCCTGCAGTCTGGTTCCGCCTCTCTTTCAGGCGCGGCAAAAGTGTGAGCACACGTTCGTAATCCATTTTCCAGTTATCTTTTCTGGAATAGGCCCCCATTTCAAGATTTTCGGAAACGGACATGCGGGCGAAGACACGTCGCCCCTCAGGTACTTGGGCAAGGCCCAGATTTGGGATTTTTTCTGCCCTGGTCTGCGTGATATCTCTTCCGCAAAAAACAATTGAACCTGACCGCGGTCGTATCAGACCCGAAATGGTGTGGAGGATGGTTGTTTTTCCGGCACCGTTGGCGCCGATTAAGCTGACAATCTCACCCTCTTCAACTTTGAAGGAAACATTTTTCACAGCCTGAATGGCGTCGTAGTAGATAGAAAGCTCACGGACTTCAAGCATAATCGCCATTCAACTCCCCTCCCAGATAAGCCTCAATAACTTTTGGGTCATTTTGGATTGTTTCGCTGGTCCCCCGAGAGATAATCCGGCCGTAGTCCAGAACAAAAATATACTCACAAAGATCCATAACCACGTTCATATCATGTTCGATCAAAAGAACGGACACAGACAGTTTGTTGCGGATCATGCGGATCATGTCTTTCAGTTCCTCTGTTTCTGCCGGGTTCATGCCGGCGGCAGGTTCATCAAGCAAAAGAATTTTTGGGCGTGAGGCAAGCGCGCGGGCGATTTCCAGCTTTCTTTGCTGACCATAGGGCAGCTGGTTGGCGAGCAAGTCGGTGCTGCCGGACAACCCCATCATATCGATCAGCTCGTCAGCGCGTTGGGAGGCTGAACGCTCATCACGACGGTAGCCTCTGCCGCGGATGATCCCGGATATCAGCGGGTATCTGAAATGATGGCTCATGGCCGCCTTGATATTTTCAGATACGGTCAGTTCTTTGAAGAGCCGGATATTCTGAAAGGTGCGGGCCACTCCCATGCGGCAGCGCTGGTAGGTTTTTTTACGCAGCAAACTTTTGTTTTCCAGATAGATATCCCCACGGTCGGGCAAGTATACACCGGTCAGCAGGTTGAACACTGTTGTTTTGCCAGCGCCATTGGGACCGATGAGACCCACGATTTGACCTTGTTTCACGTAGAAAGACACCCCCTCGACAGCCTGGATGCCGCCAAAGTGGATGGTAAGGTCCTCGACATGCAGTGCAATCGGTTTCACGGGGCTCCTCCCTTTTGCTTTTTCCTGGAGAACAGATCAACAAAGGGTATCAGACGCATCTCCGACCGCCCAAGCAGACCTTTGGGGCGAAACAACATTACAACAATCAAAAGAGTGCTGTAAATCAGCATACGGTATTGATCGAAGTTGTTGAAAAAACCTGTCATCAGGTTCGGAAGTATATTCGACAGAAGCTTCCCAAGGCTTCGGAGGAGCTCCGGAAGGGCTGTAAGAAAAGTTGCGCTGATAACCGCTCCCGTGATCGACCCCATGCCACCCAGCACGACCATCATGAGGATTTCGACTGACCGGTTGAAATCGAAGCGGGAAGGCGCGATGACGCCGATCTGATGTGCGTAAAGGCCGCCCGCGATGCCGGCGAAGAAGGCCGCAAGCGTGAAGGCCATCAGCTTGTAATAGGTTGTGTGGATGCCGTTGTTTTCGGCGGCAATTTCATCCTCACGGATACTTCGTACCGCACGGCCATGGCGGGATGTCCCGAAAGTGTAGCTGAAGTAAATTACAAAAGCCGTGATGGGGAATATCAGGTTGAACATGCCGGAGGGGTTCAGTTTCGTCGTCAGTGATTTGATGCCGGAAAGACCGGCGGGCCCCCCGGTAAACTCCAAATTATTCGCGACAACCCGGATGATCTCCCCAAATCCCAGTGTCACGATGGCCAGGTAATCACCCCTCAGGCGGAGTGCCGGCAAGGCGATGACCAGACCGACGATCGCTGCTGATGCACCGCCCGCCAAAAGGGAAAGAGGCAAGGAGAATCCCAGCACCAATGCACTGTTTTTTGTGATCAGTGCAGCCGTATAGGCGCCAACCAGCATGAATCCTGCATGACCGAGAACAAGCTGGCCCAGCAGGCCCGTTACCAGATTCAGGCTGACAGCCGCCACTATATTGATGCAGGCTACATTCAAGATGCCGCGGATAAAAGGTCCGATGATGCCCGCCTTAATCAAAAGATGCAGCAAAAGATAGAGGGCGGCTGTCAGAAGCAGCGCGATCAGACTTGCGAAGGAACGTTTTCGAAATTCTGAGGCGGCCATACTAGACCTTCTCTTTCAGGTTCCGGCCAAGCAAGCCGGAAGGTCGAACAAGCAGAATAAGGATCAAAAGCGCAAAGACAGCAGCATCCATCCATAGGGATTGGCCGGCAACTACCGACAGGCTTTCGGCCAGTCCGAGCAGGAGTCCTCCCAGCATAGCACCCGGGATGCTGCCGATTCCGCCGAAGACAGCTGCAACAAAGGCTTTCAATCCCAGCATGCTGCCCATAAGGGGCTTAATCTGCATGTAAGTATTGGTGTAAAGCACGGCCCCCACGGCGGCGAGTGCTGAGCCGACGGCAAAAGTGAAGACAATGATCCGGTTGATATTGATGCCCATAAGCTGAGCTGCGCCCGCGTCCTCACTCGTGGCGCGCATGGCCTTGCCTGTCTTGGTCACATGAACCAGAATCTGTAAAAAAGTCATCATGGCCAAAGCGACCGTGATATTCAGCAGCGTATTGCTGACGTTCATGTCGCCGATGATAACCGAAGGCAATGCGAACATTCTGGGCATGGACTTCTGGTTGGCGCCGAAAACCAGCTGAGCCAGATTCTGGAGGAATATGGAGGCTCCGATGGCTGTGATGAGAAGCGCGATCCGGGGGGCTCCACTCGCAAGCAGGCGGCGATAAGCGACCAATTCGATCACAACACCCGCAAGGGCTGAAAAAGCGATCGACGCAAAGACAGCCATCCATAGGGGCTGGTTGGCCCCCATGGTCAGAAATATGACATAACTGCCAATCATGATAATGTCGCCGTGAGCGAAGTTAATGAGTTTGACGACGCCGTAGACCATGCTGTAGCCAAGCGCGATCAGGGCATAAATGCTGCCGGCGCCAAGTCCGTTCAGCATCTGCGTTAAAAGATACATGCAGTTGTCACTCCTTGCTGAAACAGTGACGAGGAAGGGAACAGAATGCCCCCTTCCTCGCAAGCGCAAATGTCGTCACATCAGAAGGAGTAAACGCCCCTCATGACTTCCTGTCCGTCAACAAATTCGACGATATACGCCTCACGCGCAGGGTCCTGCCCGCCCTTATAGGCAATGTTGCCCGACACGCCGTCGTAGTCAAGGTTTTTCAGTGCTTCGACGATCGCCCCGGAATCGGTACTGCCGGCTTTCTCGATGGCTGCTGCCATAATGTGCATGGCTTCATAGCCGAGGATGGCAAACATATTCAGGTATTCGCCCTTGGGATCCGAATTGGCATAGAACTCCGTATAGGCGTCCATGACACGCTGTAATTCTTCTCCGGGCTCACGGAGTGCATACTGGGTACAGTAAAAGGCGTCGTTCAAAACACCGTAATTTGAAGGGTCGACCTGGTTTAACAGGCCGTCCCAACCATCAGATCCAAGGAATTTGGCTGTGATCCCGAGCGCGCGGGCCTGGGTGAGGATCATGGCGCCATCGCCATAGTAGCCCGGCACCATGACAACATCGGGGTTCCCTGCCTTGATTTTCGTCAACTGGGCGTTGAAATCAGTCGCCCCCGGCTGATAACCTTCCTTGTCGGTCAAGGTCAGGCCAAGTGCCGTTGAGGACGCCCAGAAAGCATCTGCTACACCTTTTGAGTAGTCATCACCTGTATCGAACAAAACGGCCACGCTTGAAGCTCCCAGCTTCTCTTTGGCGTAGTGGGCCATTAATTCCCCTTGATAGGGATCCGTAAAACAGGCGCGGAAAATATTGGGGCCCACCTGCGTGATGGCAGCGCCCGTGCCCGTGGGCGTGATCATGGGAATACCGTCTTCGACCGCCTTTTGTGCCACGGCGATGGTAGGAACCGTTGTGATATCGCCAATCAGTGCGACGATGCCATCTTCATTGACCAGGCGATCATATGCGATTGTTGCCTCGGTGGCATCTCCCCGTTCATCGTAAGAAATGTACTTAATCTGTTTTCCCAGGATGCCTCCCGCCTTGTTAATCTCGTCCACGGCCAGTTTCGACCCGTTGTCCGAAGCAATGCCGTATTGTGCGACATTGCCCTTTAACGGCGCCAGGCCGCCGATAATAATCTCATCGGGGAGGGCCCCGCCCGCCTCATTCGAGTTCGACGGGGCAGAAGGTTTTTCGGACGGTCCGCAGGCAGCTAAGGCAAGCAGCAAGGCAGCCGCGAGCAGCAGACTCATTAGTTTTTTCATCTTACTAATCTCCTGTCTTGATTTTTATCGGTTTCAGGCACAATGCGTCTGGGATGACGGTTGTGCATAAAACTAATTAGCGCTCATGATAGGGAATTATTATGTTGGAAACAATGCGTTATCCGTCAGTAATTGCAATGTTTTGCGCCCGGAACTTGTGCATATTTAGTGAACATGCTGATGGATCTTACGATATTGGGGATATTGACCAGGTTTACAAAGGAAATACCTGGTCAACGTTTCTCCGGCCGCAAATCCCTGATCGCTTTTTTCCAGTAATGCCTGAAATAGGGATTACCCTTGACCCGGGGTTTTTTATCTTCAGACTGGTCCAAGTAATAATCCAGCAATTTATCTTCTTCTTTTAAGGCTGTATTGACAAACTCGGCTAACTCCTGCTCTGTTGCAGATGACAAGTCCAGCCGGTTCACGCCTTGCACCCATTTTGTTTCCAGAAGGTCCCGGTCTTTTTTGTAGTCATCGGCCTTGATTCTGTTTTCAAGAGCCAGCCGGTGTATTTCCTCCCGGCGTTCCCAGGCACTTTTCGCTTCTTCCAATTCATCGGGGCCGTGGGAGAAAGCTTCACCCTTAGCCAGGAAAAAAGGTTTAAACAGCCCCAGGCAGGCGGGAGAACCACCGGTGATCCAGTAAGTATCCACTGCATGTCCAAGCTTAACAACATAGCTTCCCGTTGTTTGATCACCGAACAGGAAGCCGGCATGCATGCAGACACTGGAGATCGAGCTTCTGCGATAGGGATTTTTATCGTAGGCGGGCGTATGACTGCGCAAAATTTCCATCATGGTTTCAACGGTGATCCGGCCCTTCATCCGGCGCAAGCGGTCAAAGCTGCATTGACGTCTTATTTTGGAACCGCTGAAGTGGGTGAATACCGGTTCACTGTAACAACGGGCAAAGTCAAAATCCGCTTCACTTCTGCACCAGCCTTTTTCAACCGCATGCGATATCAGGCGGGGATGGGCCAAATCGAATTGACTTCCAATCGAAAGCCGGTTTGAAATGCTATACACGTCCCTGACTTCGAGCGCTGCCCAGTATTGGCCGGCTGTCTCGAGGACCCAGGCACTGGTCCGGTCCGCGATCAGGAAGGCGTTGTGATAGGTAAACTTTTTCTCAAAGCCACAGTTGCCGCCCTGGCCATATACTTCGAGCAGATCGATCAGCAAATCGACAGCCTCACGGCTTGTCCGGCAGCGTTCCAGGGCAAGGCGCAGCATATCCATGCCAAGCAGGCTGTCCCGGCCTTTTGGTTCTTTTGTGAAGACCGCTTCATTGCCGATAACCAGGCCATACTCATTGCCTCCCATTTCAGCCCCCCACATCCAGTGGGGTTTCAACAAAACGACCTCATGGGTTTCCTCCGCCTGATCGATCTCAATATAGGTGCACTTCACTTTTGCACCTGTAGGGTAATGCCGCCGGGGAACCCGGATGGTCACCAGCCTTTCATTGGGTTGACGGTCGCTGTTCTTGGCAAAGAGGACCCTGGAGTCTGCTGTCGAATTTCCAAGGGCAACCATGGTGTCACACATCTTCCTGCTCCTTTCGTTTGGTCCATGGCAGGACGGCGTTCCCGCACAAGTCACTCGTGCAAATAAACCTTGATGCCAATTTTCAGCCAGGAACCTTGCTTCTCTTTGCCGGTGATTTCGCCAAAAAGCAGCTTGCCGGCGTCCATGAGGCGCGAGAAGATTTCATTATCCTTTCGGGGAACATAGCCGATTTTGACGCCATCCACCGTCTTGACCGCGATGGCCTTGTCATCATGGAGGTTATCCGGCTCACGGAAGAAATTCAGGCGGTCTTCAACTTTGAGTGACGGCTCCAGCTCCTCCATCCCATCAATATGGCTGGTTCCCGCAATGTAGGTGTCGAAAAGAAAGATGTCGCGCTCAAAAGGCTTGGGCAGTGTCATGCCACCCTGACCGTGGAGCATGCTGACGATTGCCTGGCCTTCGGCCTCTATGAGTTCGCCCATTCCTTCACCTCAGTAATTCATCGACCTTGGACTGATAAAGCTGCTGCCTTTCTTCCAAGGCTTGGATAGCGGCTTCAAGTTCCGTCCTTTTTTTCTTCAGTTTCCCGGGATTCTCCAGAATCGACTTCATCCGGTAAGGATACTCCGATTTAATCCGTCTCATATCCTTTTTGACATGGTCAATCAGTTGGTCAAGCCGTTCCTCTTCCTCAATCAGCGCAGCGGTTTCATCGTCATCCCACTGCGGTAGAGATTGCTTGCCGACCAGGGTCGCAATCAGGCGGAGTTCATCCAGGTGACCCTTTTCATAGGCAGTGACCGCCTTATGAAACAAATTTAGCCACTCCTTTTCGAGCCGGGGATTCAGATCGGGGTGGAGGGCTTTCACGAGGGCCCGGTAAAGCCTTTTGACTTCTGTTTGGTCCTCTTCGGTCAAGGGGGTCTTGCGTCCCCATTCGATGGCCTGGTTCATCTTGGCGATTTTTTCTTTCAGTTTTGCCTGATATCTGGCCAACTGCATGTCCAAAATCTCCTCGACGGCAGCAAGGTCAATTTGTTCCTGGCGATTCTTTTGGGCCTGAAGCAGCTCCATCTTCCGCTTCAGGCGCTCCACTGCACACTCCAGTTCATAGGCTCTGTATTCAAGCCCGCCGATTTCGAGCATGTAAGCCATCTCGATGTTTCTGCAGGTTACGTAAAGGAGCTGGTCCCGCTCAAGAACCTGGTTGGCCAGCTCATTGCGGAGTTCTTCAATGGAGGCCCTCAGGCCTTCAGGGCCAGGGGCAGCCACGAGAGATGGGTTGGTATCATCCGGATCCTCTTCTTGATTGGATGGATCGATTCCAAAAAAATCAAGCAGCTGCTGCCAGTTATCTGGATAAGCATTGGAGCCGCCAGAACGGAAAACAGTGCCATCACTGTAAGTGACTGCGAGCTTCCACTGTTCGCCGTCCAGGACCAGCAACCCATCCGGCGGCTGATAGTCTGCCAGCCAATACTCAAAGTGTAGATCCTCCAAGGCTCGTCTGACCCGAGCGGCTTCTTCCTGCTGTTTGTCTTCACCATCCCTGTTCTGCGGGTGAGTATTCTTTTCAAAGACGGCCTTCCCGCCATCCAGGCTGACGCGATACTGGCGGGGGAACATGGGCCAAATGCTCCGGTACAATTCCACTTCTTTGATGACCGGGGACCTTTCCTGCCAATCGATATCCTTGAGCCGCTTCAGCCATTTGAGCATGATGCCGCTTTCCAGGTACCTGTCCAGCATGCCATTGTCGAAATGATC
Organism: Fastidiosipila sp.; assembly: GCA_012511175.1. Taxonomy (NCBI): domain Bacteria; kingdom Bacillati; phylum Bacillota; class Clostridia; order Eubacteriales; family Oscillospiraceae; genus Fastidiosipila; species Fastidiosipila sp. Next base: position 70,189 of record JAAZGO010000024.1, read on the forward strand.
GTGCCGGAAAGCGGCTGTGATGAGCGTGAGCACTTCTTCTGCGTCAAGGCCTTCCACTGCCATGGTCAGGCTGTCATCGTAGAGCTGTCCTATTTTCATCTTCTCAAGACCTGCGCGGTAATTTGTCCGAACAAACGCCGAGCTGTACCATTCCTTGCTGAATTCATGGTGGGGAAATCGGGTATGGAAAGCAGGCCCCGGCGGGCCACCAGGCGCTCTGGCAGAGAACTTTCCGATGTATTTGGTTAAGAGTTTGTAGCGCTCGCGTTCCGGCGGGCAGAAACGTATCCATTCGTCATAGATGGCTCTGAGTCTTGGATCAAGGTAGGTCAGCGCTTTTTGTCCAAGTGCTTCAGGAATACCGTAATAAGCCCCGGCGATTGCGCCGGTGATGGCAGCAAGGGTATCGCTGTCGCCTCCCAGCGAAATGGCTGTCCGGATGGCGTCTTCAAAGGAGGCCGCCTCCAGGAAACACTGAATGGCCTGGGGAACGGTTTGCTGGCAGGTCTCGTTGAAGCGGTAGGAAGGGCGGATGGCATCGATGGTGAAATCAAGCGGATAATAGTCAGCTTCGGTATATTTTCTGATTTCGCTTTTCAGTGCACCGGTTTTTGCCAGATAGATGGAGGTGGCCGTCGCCTGCGCCCCCTTGATGCCCTCCTTATGGTTGTGGGTGACGGCTGTCACCGTTTCTGCCAAGCTCCATGCATCGATGAGGCTTTCCGCAATAATCCCCGCGGGACTCACTCGCATGGCCGCGCCGTTTCCGTAGCTCTTATAGGGTTTTGGATCGTCGCTGAACATCCACTCATAAAAGCGGCCGCCGTATCCGCAGCCAGGATATTGGCGGCCGATCTCCTGCATGTACTTAACTGTCAGACTGGAGAGCAGGTCATGGAAGCGGTCGTCGCGCGCCTTCCATGCCTCCGGCGACGCCTTCACGGCCTCCATGATGGCCTTGGCGACCGCCAGGGTCATAATGCTGTCGTCGGTCACAAAACAATCTTCCGTGAACAACTCAAAATCTTTGCTTCGATGGTTATTGAATTCGAAACGCGAACCGACGATGTCGCCGATGATGGCTCCGAGCATGGAATCACCCCCTTGTGGGCGGACCAGGCACGCGGTCAGCCTCCAGGTCCCTGATTCTATTCTAGCGCATCCGGCCGCCAGGCTTATGCCGCGCTCTCTTTCATGGGAGATGTCAAGGCACTTACCGGGACAGATTGTCCAGGGTGTTGATGACCTCTTGGGAAAACCGGTCCATGTGTTCCTTGACGTACTGACTGACACTCATGTCGGGATTCTCAATAAGTGGCGTGAGGTTCATGCCAAAAGTAACCGCCTGATACTCGTCCGTCGCATGTGACTCGGAGAAAGTGGCATTGGCCACACGTCGCCCTTCGGTTGCCTTGTCGTAACGCTTGCCGCCGCCAATCTGAGAATCAAAGACACCCAGCAGGGCGGCTGCCAGATTGGGATACAGGCTGGCATCGAATATGACTTTATCTTGGTCGGTCATCCAGTCAAGCGATCTCCATACTTCACAGCCAAATAGTTTCCTGGGCAGGAGCGGCGGTTCCAGCCCGCGAAGCGCCTCAATGACTCTGAGGGCGACTGCCACATGCGTTTCGTGCTTGTCCGCCGGATTATGTGTGTAGATAATCCCCGGACGGCAAACGTTTATTAATTCCCTGAGGTCTTCGATGACAGCCCGATTCTGCCTGTCCTTGATCTCACTGCTGGCGTAGTTGAGCATAACCAGGGCACTGTATTCACCGATACAGGCTGCTTTTTGCTGCTCACGGGCCCTCAGCTCCGCAAACTGGCTGTCGGAGAAGCCGGCATAAGGACCGCTTCGGAGTCCCACGGATCCGTCCGTGACGATAGCTGCTGTAAACCACTCTTCGGGATTCCGAAAACACCGGGCAATCGCAGGGTAGGCCATGATCTCGATATCGTCAGGATGGGCTGCGATAGCCAGGTGGCTCGTGCGCTGGAGTGCCCCAAGGGCCGAGCTTCCATCGGGAACATAAAGCAAGGCAGACAACTTTTTGAAGCCCGGAGAAGTCAAGGACATTTCCTCCCGTCGGATAAAGCCATCGCTCCCAGCACTGACTCTGCCAGAAGAGCCACTCCGTACGGAATCGCGGCGGGATCAATCTGAAAATCCGCTTCATGCTGATAAGCGTTCTCCCTGTCCGGAAAACCGGTTCCGATCCAATAAAAGTGGGAGGGGATGACCTGGCCGAATACTGAGAAATCTTCTGCACCCATAAACAGGGGACCGCGCGTCAGCGTATTTGCTTCGCCGAACACTTTGTGGCAGGCCGCTGCTGCAACTGGGAACAGGCTGGGATGGTTGAGCTGGGAGCTGACCTCCCGGATGATTTCAATCTGACAGGAACAGCCGTGAGCGGCTGCTGTTTTGCCGGCAATGTCAACCAGGTCTTCTTCTGCCCGGCTTGCGACAGCTTCATCGAAGGCTCGGATGGTTCCCGTCATCTCCATGGTATCGGTCACGAAATATTCGGTCTCACCCGCCTTCACCGTAAGGATGGCGCAAACCAGTTCCTTTTGGGGATCCGACCTGCGGCTGACGATGGTCTGGAGGGCATTCACCATGGCGGCACCCGCAACGATCACGTCCTTGTAGGTTTGCGGCGCTCCACCGTGCCCGCTTGTGCCCCGCAACCTGATTCGGAAGTTGGTCTTGGAGGCTGACGCAAAGCCCTGGCTGGAGATTACCTGGCCTGTCGGAAGGCGTGGCTCCGCGTGCAGGCCAAACAGTGCGTCTACCTGCCCTGGCAGCTTGTCAAGCAAGCCGTGTTCCAGCATCCGGGCGGCGCCGCGCGTGACCTCCTCAGCTGGTTGAAAGATGAAGACCACATCGCCGGCGAGTTGTTCTTTTTGATTGGAAAGCAAACTGGCCGCGCCCAGGGCGCAGGTCATATGGAAGTCATGGCCGCAGGCATGCATGACGCCGTCCATTTCCGAACGAACCGGGTGGTCCTCCGCTTCGGGGACCGCAATGGCGTCCATATCGGCCCGGATTGCGGTGATCCGCCCCTGGCCGGATCCACGTAAAAGGCCAACAAGGCCTGTTTCCATACCAAGATCCACAATTTCAAGACCCAGGCTCTTGACCTTTTCTGCCAGAAACCGTGTGGTCTCAAATTCATGAAAACTCAATTCGGGACGGCGATGGAGCCTTTCCAAGATCTGAATAAAAGAGGGCAGGCCTTCTTCCGCCTGCCGGAAAAGGGATTTCATGCTTCCTCCCCATAAGTAAGCCTGCACCAGGCAGGCTGTTTGATCGTATTTCCCTGATCAGTTTACCCCAATTGTTTTTGCAGACTCCGCTTCCAGCTCTCAACCGACCGGTGGATGACGCGGCCGGCGAACTGTTTGCGAAGGATCTGCAGGGACGGCGTCCTCTCCATCAGAATCCGGTCAAGCTCCCGGTCCGGGTGCTCAAGTTGCTCATCGGTTAGAAAAAGCATCTCCCGCTGGAATCCGGAAGCTTCAAAGGCACGGTTGAGAGTCACAAGGAAACGCTCGTAGGACCCTTCAATATTAAAGAGATAGGTGGCTGCCTTCTCATTGGGAAAGGCAAACTCAACCATTGCCTTCCTGCCGTCATGTGAGGGAATGATTGCCCAGAACGCCCAGGCTGGCGGCTGGGCCTCACCGGTGTCTTCCCCCGAAGATGCCTCCTCCAGGGACTCTTCTTGCGGTCTCTCCTCCTCTTCGTCCTTCTCTTCTCCTTCAGGCTTCTCACCCGGCGTTCCCTTGAACTCTTTAAAGCCGATGGCCAGTTTGGTCTCATCGCCCACCTTTTTAAGGGCAGCGTAATAGGGTCCGATCCGGCCATCCAGCAGGAACTGGTCCAGGATGGAGGCCAGGGAGGGGAAAGATGATTTGACATCAGTCAGGAGAACGGCTACACCCTCCGGAAGCACTTTGGCTGCCTCGATGGCACGACCCCTTCCCAGGGACCTGTCAAGCAATGCGACCAGTTCGGCGTGACGGGAACGCATCTGGCGGCAGGACTCATTGACAATTCTTTCAAAGGGGGCCTGGTTTTCACCAAATTTCGAAAACTGGTAGACTTCCCCGGTGGTAAGTGTGAGAGTGATGGCAAAGTCCTTTGATTCCATCCGCGATAAGAATAAAAAGGGTAACCGCCGGGCATCCAGATTGGGCGGCAAGAGCATGATCTCATCCCTGAACACGCGAAAACAGGCATTGCCCTCCCGATCTTCATACCGGTAGCGGGGTCCTCTTGCCTCAAACTGCATCGGGCCAGCAGCCTGTAAGGCTGTCTGAACCAGCTGGTTGAAGGATTCGCAAAGTTCCTTGAAAAACCAGTCGCCCGCGTTGCCGAGCCGTCTGATGACGGCCTCACCCTCTCTGGACCGGATCACGACAGCGTAATCCTGGTAGGCAATGGAGCGGATCGACTCATAGTCCATGAAGGCACTGTCATAGGCCGTTTCCGCCAACAGGCCCCTTTCTTCGATCACCAGATGGGCATCGCCTGACAGGCGCTGCGAGCTGATGGTCCCCCTGTAGGTTGCAGTCGACGACACTAGGCCGCCGGCCGCTCTTGGCCCCCCTGCCTCCTGATGATTCATGCAAACCTCCCCTAGTCGAGCTTGGCGCCGCAGCCTCCGCAGAACTTGACTCCGGGTGGATTCTCCGTTCCGCATGAAGGGCACTTCGACTGAGCGGGCTTTGTGAGATTCTCACCGCAGTTATTGCAGAACCTGACCCCGGGCGCGTTCATAGCGCCGCATCGCGGGCACTCTTTCATCTCCATGGAGGCCCCGCAGTTGTTGCAGAATTTGCCCGAACCGGCTGGCTTTCCGCAAACAGGGCAGATAGTGACCTTGCTTTCAATCTCGCCCTTCCAAACCGTAGCCTCCATTCCGGCCTCATCGATGTTGCGCCGCATGGCTTCAGCCCGGGCCTTGGCAACATAGATCTCCTGCCTGGGCGCACAATCGGTGCACAGGCCTTCATTTTCATTGAAACAAGCATCACAGACGTAGAGATGGCAGCCGTGACAGCGGTGGAAGAACCGTTTTGCCTCATTTTGTGCCATGGCAAAGGCGTTCTGGTGCTCTTTATGCCATTCCGGCGATTCCCCCTCGAACCGTTCGGAAAGAATATTGCCCCCACGCTCCATCGAATAGCCGATGTTGCCGACCCGGCCGCCCACAAGCGACCCCAGCACGCCGATGCCCTGAGACAGGCCGCGCAGGCCTTTGCCTCTTTTGTATGTCTCGCTTTCAATGAAACTGCTCTTGAATCCATCATTGCAGATGTCGCAGTAGAAAGTAAATTGAAAGCCGGCACTTGTCGAGTTATCTTCGTAATTCCTGGTAAATGATTGAAGCATCTTCTCTCCTCCTTCAACGGCTCTTTTTGGTTTTGATCGGCTTGCCGCAGGCAGTGCATTTTGTGTTCTGGAAAAACTGCCATTGCCCGCACCGCCGGTTGGCGCATTGGATAAGCAGGCTTTGCCCGCAGCGCTCACAGCGATCATCAACAAAGGTGGGCTGACCGCAAAAGGGACAGGTAACGTAGAGCGGACGCCCGCATGACGCACAAATCGGCTGCCCCCTCTCGACCGGGTGCAGACAGCTTGGGCAAAGGTAGCCGAAAGGGTTGCGGCTGAAGCAGGTGGTACAAAACCTGGCATCCTGGTCAATCAGAGTTCCGCAATGTATACAGGGTTTCTTGTAACCGGCCATGGTCATCACCTCAATTCAGCTGGATTGACCGTCCGCGATGCACCCTTCCCGACGCTTTGACGGCCTGTTATTGATGCGCTGTCAACCTTATCCTTGCCTCTGCTGGCCTGTTCCCCCGGAGGCGACGCCGTGAATGAAGCATACGACCAACTGCCGGCCTGGCATCTGGCGTCTGAAAGAGCCCTCCATTGATTTGAATTTAGCACAATATGCCGGATATTTCCATTATCCTGCATAATCATAGATTCGCAGGCCGGGGATTCATACCCGCAGGAAAAGCTGCAGCCTCGCATCATCGCAAAGAGGATAAGTGAATAAACGAAAGAGCCAATCCGGCCCGGTACTGATCGGTCAAATGAAAAATGGCATCAGGGGAATTTGCAGGAACTGTTTCCCTTCCTCAGTCGGAATCGGCCGTTTCCATCTTAAACAACCAGCGGATGATGGATGATTGGGAATCAGGGCTGTCCCTGCCATCAGTGTGGTAACCGTGAGCCAGGTAGATCCCGCCATTTTTCTGGTGCAGGAGGTAATAGAAACCCGCCCTCTGTTCATCGGCCGCATCCAGACGCCAGGCCATTGAATTCTTTTTTCTGATCCGGGCAAACTCCCAGTCCCTGCCGGTAAAAAACAGTTTGTCGAAACACGTTTCGTCCAGCTCGAACTCCTCCATGACGCCCAAATTTTCCCACTGGCGGTCTTTTTGAATAACCAGTTCATGCGCCTGGGTAAAACGAAAGCGGGGTGCCGTTTCCGGGGTATAGGAGAAGGAGTAAAAGGGGGCCTGATAAGGAATCATTTCAACGCAAAGCGTCTGATCCAAGGGAAAAGCGTTTGACCGCCTGGCCTTTTTCAGCAAAATAACAGCCGGCACGACTGCAGCTGCGGCCAGCGTGGCTGTAATCCAAAGCGCGGGTTTTTTGTCGTCAAAAGGGCGTTTCATATAGCCTTTCCCGAAAAAACAGAGAATCTGTCTGGGTCTCTTCCTATCATACCACGCTGTCTTGCGCCTGCTTCATCAATAGGTGAGAACCTGTGGAACGCATCTCCGGCGGCATGCAGCCGCCGGAGATGGCCATTCAGGCATCGATCAGGCCCTGGTTGGTCAAAAAGTCTTTTGCAACCTCTTCTGGTGTTTTGCCGTTGACATCGATCTCATAGGTTAAGTCGGTCATGCTCTCGTTGGTGAACTGCCCCGCCAGCAGGTTGAGCACGTCCTCCAGGTCGGGAGCTTCCTCACGGTAGCGCTCGAAAAGATCATCACGGACCAGCAGGGCGTCATTGTATTCGGCAAAGAAGTCCTGATCATCTTCCAAGACTTTCAATCCGACTTTTTTATTCATGCCGTCCGTTGAATAGACAATGGTCACATCAAGATTCCCGCTTTCTACCGCAGAATACTTGAGAGCCATCTCGATCGCTTTGCTGTCTTTGAAATCCAGTCCGTAAAAGGCAACGAAAGGCCCGTATTTCATGCTGCCTTCCTCGCTGAAAAATTCGTGCTCCGCACCGAAAGCAAGCAGGGGCGCCACTTCTACCAGATCGGATATGGACTCGAGTCCATACTGATCTGCCAATTCCTGCGTCACCCCTACAGCGTAGGTGTTTTCATGACCGAGCGGTTTCAAAAGCCGTGTGCCATCCCGTTCCATGGCTACCTGGTTGGCGTATTCGTACAGAGACTGACCTTGGGGAACATCTGAGACATCCTTTTTAAGGTAAGTCGTCAAGAGCGTTCCGTCGTAACTGTTCATCAAGTCGCTCTCGCCTTTGACCAGGCTCCGATAACTGTTGACCGGTGACATCTGATCGCGGATCTCAACGCTGGCCTCCGTGTGTTCTTCAACCAGCATTTTGACCATCTGGTGGATAATCTGCATCTCGGAAAACTCACCATCGTAGATAATGATGGGTTTGTCCGATCCTTCTTTGCTGCCGGCACAACCGCCAATTATTGCCAGCGTCAAAATGATGACGGCAAAAAGACTAAACAATTTTTTCATGGATTCCTCCTTATTCAATGAGTCCCCCGCGGGAACTCTTCCTCCTTATGCGCTCGCGCGCCTGTTGAGACGCTTCTCAATCCAAGCCATGGCGCCGTCAAAGATGACAGCCATGGCCATGAGCGAGAGTGTCCCCCGTGCAATCAATTTCATATTCTGAGTCCGGATCCCCTGGTTGATGATCGATCCGAGCCCGCCGCCCCCTACGGAAGTGGCAAATACCGCAATTCCCACAGATGTCACGGTAGCAATCCGTATGCCCGTGAAAATCATGGGGAAGGCCAAGGGCAGCTCCACGCTGAACAAGCGGTCCATTTTTGACATTCCCATGCCCCGGGCCGCCCGCTTGATACCGGGATCGATGGTCTCCAATCCCAGGAAGGTGTTGTGAACGATCGGCAAAAGCGAATAGAGCAGAAGGCCGATGATCACAGTCAGTTTCCCTGCACCGACCACAAGCATGACCATGCCGAGCAGTGCCAGGGCCGGCACAGTCTGCAACAGTTCGCTTGTCCAGAGCAGGGGTTTTCGGGCCCGCCGGTAAAGATAGGCCATGACACCAAGCGGCAACCCCACCGCAACCGAAAAAAGCACTGACATGAAGACAATGTACAGATGCTCCATGAGAATCTTAATCATCATTGTTGACCTGTCTTTCCAGCCCTTCTCCACTTGGCCCAGTCGATCAGAAGACTCAGCGTGATTGCCATGACAGCCGCCGGAACGGCACCGGCGACAATCAGGGCATTATTATTGGTCGCGATGCCGATGTAAATGAATTCACCCAGACCGCCCAGCCCGATCATGGAGGCCAGGACGGCCCAGCTCACCGTATAAACGGTGGCCATTCTCAAGCCGCCAATGATCGAGGGGACCGCCAGAGGAAGCTCAACTTCAAGGAGTCTCTCAATTGGCGACATGCCGCAACCTTTAGCGGCTTCGATCAGGTTGCGGTCAACTTCCAACAAACCGACATAAATATTCTTCAAGATCGGAAACATGGCGTAGATGGCCAGCGCCACAATGACGGTGGCCGGTTTCATTCCAATGTACAAAAACAAGATGCCGATGAAGACCACCCCGGGCACTGTTTGAAAAATTGAGATGACAGGCAGGGCCAGGCGGGCCAAGCCCGGTACACGCGACAAGAGGATCCCCAGGATCAGGGCAACCACGAATCCGGCCGATACGGACACCAGGACGTACAGGAAATGGACGCCGATGGCCGTCAGAATTTTTTGTCCGTACATTTGAAAGAAACTCATCATTCATCACCCCACAAGGCATCTGCCATGGCCCGCGCCATACTGGTTTTGGTGACGATTCCCGCGATGGTGTCGTCTTGGTGGAGCACCACGACGAAATCACTGTCTGCGTCAAGCAGTTTTTCAAAGCTTTCGGCGGCATCGGAGGTAGTATAAGTGATCACATTGGGCGTAAGCGGAATGTCTCCGATGGTCCGGGCTTCTTTACCGAATTTTTTAATGTTACCGATCGTGACCGAGCCAGCATAGGTCTCATCCTCGTTTTTGATCAACAAGGTGTCAATCTTCCGCCTGGCCATGATCTCCGTGCCCTTTCTTACGCCATCGCTCCGGTAGGCGCTGGCGGGATGAGGTTTCATAAAATCGGCTGCGGTAAGTAATTCAACGCCATTTGTTGCCAGCCTCTTGCCCATGAACTGCTTAATCAATTCCGATGCAGGGTTTTCGAGCATTTCGTCCGGACCAGCCATTTGAATAATCCGGCCTTCATCCATGAAGATGATGGTATCGGCCAATTTCAAGGCTTCATCCATGTCATGCGTCACAAAGACAATGGTCTTCTTCAATTTCCTGTGAAGGCGGATGATTTCATCCTGAAGGACGCTGCGGGTCATCGGGTCCAGCGCACCGAAAGGCTCATCCATAAGAACGATCGGCGGCGAAGCTGCCAGCGCCCTCAGCACGCCAATACGCTGTTGCTGGCCGCCTGAAAGCTCAGAGGGGTATTTGTGTGCATATTCATCGTAGGACATGCCGACCATCTCCAGCAGTTCGTGCGTGATCTGGTCAATCCGGTCCTTTTTGTATTTCAGCCGCTTGGGAACCACCGCAATGTTCTGGGCCACTGTCATGTTGGGGAAAAGACCGATTTCCTGGATGACGTAGCCTATTTTCCGCCGAAGGGCCACGGGATTGCTCTCCATGATGTCCCTGTCCTCGACAAAAATCCTCCCTGATTCGGGTTCAATCAGGCGGTTGATCGATTTCAGCGTGGTCGTTTTCCCGCACCCGCTCGGGCCAATCAGCACGGCGAATTCGCCTTCTTCGATTTCAAAACTCAGGTGGTCAAGGATGACCGAATCCCCGTATTTTTTTACAACATTTTCAAACTGTATCATTGCTGCTCTTTTCCTGCTTACAAAAAAAAGACTTCGCGCCAGATCAAACGGATGGAAACGCCATTCACGTACGCTCTGGACCGAAGTCTTTGTAAACACCTTGCCCGTGGCAAGTTAACGCTTGTATTCCTTCCGGTTCTTCATGTTCAGCCTGAACCGGTTAAAGCCATCCTAGTCAATCACTACAATTATTTCTAGCTATCTCTTCTGCCTAAATCCAGGCTGCCGATTTAAGCAACTAGTTATAGAGGGTAACGCAGATTGCCGTATTCGTCAAATTGACAGCGTGCAGATCCGCTTCAAACCGCTTGGTAACCATTTCTTTCATGCTCCAGAAGCCAGGCTTTTCGGGACAACCCCCCGCCAAAACCGGTTAGACTGCCGTCCCAACCGATCACCCGGTGGCAGGGAATCACAATGCTGATCGGATTGTGGCCGACGGCTCCGCCGACCGCCCGGGAGGACATCCGCTCAAGACCCCTGTCCCTAGCTATCAGGGACGCGATGGCACCGTAGGTCATGGTTTCACCGTATGGAATGCCAAGCAGGATTTTCCAGACCGCCTGCCTGAAAGAACTGCCGCGAGGGTCAAGGAGAAGCTCTTCCGGCTGGGGTTTTGCGCCTGCGAAATAACGGTCAAGCCAGCTTACCGCCTGCATGAGAACTGGCAGCTGGTCCGAAATGACAGGATCCCCTTCCAGGCCTGCCCCATAATATTTCTGCCCCTCGAACCAAAGGCCTGTCAGCGCCTGACCGTCGCTGAAGGCTACCAGTTTCCCAAGGGGAGAATCGTACACACTTTGGTAGAGCATCCTGCCTCCTAGCGCGAGTTCCAAATGTTAACTGTGGCATAGGCCCGCCAGGGTCGCCAAGTATCCGAAAGGATCCGGATTTCCTTCTGTGTCCTTGGCTCCAGCACTTTTTTGACGCCATAATCGGTCGAGGGGAAGGCATCCGGCCATTTGAGGGTCCGCATGGCCAGATAGTGGGCGGTCCAGGGACCGACTCCCTTGACCTTCACCAGCGCCTTTATCCATTCTTCCGCTTCCTGGATCATCCCCGGATCAAAGAAGCCCGTCTGAATCTGTTCTGCCAGGGCATAGATGGTCCGGGACCGCTGTCCCATCACCCCCAAAGGGCCCAGGGTATCAGCAACAGCGTCCTTCATGTCCAGAATTGAGCGAAAATGTGGAAATGTGTGTGCCAGACCGTCAATCCCCGTCTCCACCGGATCCCCGAAAGATGAAGCCAGGCGGGAGGCCAGGGTCCGGGCTGCCTTGACCGTGATTTGCTGGCCCAGGACGGCCCGCACACACATTTCGAAGACATCGTAGGTGCCGGGAACCCGGGTGCCGGGCACACAAAGGCCTTCCTTGATCTGGTTCATGGACCGGAGATGATCGTAGATGGGCAGAGGATCGCAGTCCAGATCGAACATCCGGCTGACTTTGCGTTCGATCTGCGGTAAAACCGGCCCGAGGCTTTGCGGCAGTGTAATCCTGAGAAGAGTTTCAGAAGGATGGTTGGTGACCCGGATCCAGCCGCTTTTTTCCTCTCCGTCCTCCGTCTCCTCCCGCACCACCCTCCAGTAGGCGTGGTCCCGGATCAGTTCGACCCCATCGATGGCCCGCCCCTCAAAAAAGGCAATCAAGCGATCCCATTCGTAAGGCGGATGATAAGGCAAATCCCTGGTGAAGATTGATGGGCCCTCATCGGTCAAAGCAGCCATGGTCCGGACCTCCCTGATTCCATTACACCATAAACTGCATTTGGCTTGCCTGCCCTTCTGTACCATATCCGCCCGACTCAATTCCGCTTTCGTTGTCTAATCTGAATGGGTAATGCAATAAAATGGCTTTCTCCCCCGTTATTACTGGTGAGAGGGTTTTGGCAGGACAAAGGAAGACCACCCAAAAATCCCAGACGGTGCACCGTCCGGGACAGAAAGTGACCATGGAAGACCTTGACAAGCAAATCATGAAATTGGCCGGGGGTGATATGGATGCCCTGGAAACGCTTTACGAAAGAACAAAGACTGCTGTTTACGGCTTCGCACTTTCGATTGTCAGACATCCTCAGGATGCTGAGGATGTCATGCAGGACACCTACATCCGGGTTGTCCAGGGATCCGGCCGCTATCACTCCAAAGGCAAGCCCATGGCCTGGATATTGACTATTGTGAGAAATCTGGCCTTGGACAAGCTGAGAACCAGCCCCGACGCTGAGCTGCCCTTTGAAGATGAATGGGTTTCGGACTCCAAGGCGGATTTCACCGAGGCGGCCCTGGACAGAATGGTACTTCGGACTGTCCTCAAGGAGTTGACCGAGGAAGAGCGCCAGATTGTTATCCTGCGCAGCATCGAAGGGCTGAAGCATCGTGAAATCGCAAAATTGCTGGCAATTCCCTTGGGAACAGCGCTTTCAAAATACCACCGGTCCCTGTCAAAACTCCGAACCATCTTGGAGGAGGAAGGAAAATGAAAGAAACCAATCAAATGATTGAGAACAGATTGAAACGCGCAGTCGAGTCATCCGTTCCCAATGTCTTGCCCAAACTCCTCAAACAAATCGAAAAACAGGAGGAGTTAAAGAAAATGAACAACCTTGATGAAAAAGATAAAGTCATCTCTTTAGAAACAAGAAAGAGCCGCCCGGCGCTCCGCTGGCAGCGCATCCTGGCGCCTGTCGCTGCAGCCATTATCCTTCTTTTAGGATCCTGGTTTGCCTACGCTGCCTATGCCACCCAAGCTGTGATTGCATTTGACGTCAATCCCAGCATCGAACTTTCAGTCAATCGAAACGAGAAAGTCTTGCAAGTCGATCCGCGAAATGAGGAAGGCAAATCGGTCATCGATGACATGAATCTGAAAGGTGTCGATCTGGATGTGGCGGTCAATGCCCTGATCGGCTCCATGGTGAGGAAGGGCTACATCTCGGAAGTCAGGAATTCCATCCTGATTACCGTTGACAGCAAGAGCGCCGTGCAAGGCGACCGCCTGCAAAAACGGCTTTCAGGCGAGGTCAGTGAACTTTTGAATGGCTATGCGCTCCAGGGAGCGGTCCTAAGCCAGACCTCGCGGGCAGATCGGCATTTTCGTGAACTGGCGGAAACGCATGGGATTTCCCCGGGCAAGGCTGCCCTGATCGAGCGGCTGATCAAGCAGAATCCGGCCATTCATTTTGCAGATGCCGCCAGGCTGTCCATCAATGATATCAACCTGCTGATCAGTTCCCTCAAAGCGGCTCCGGAAGGGGTCAGTCTGACCGGCATGGCCAGCCGCAAAGAATACATCGGAGAGGAAAAAGCGAAATCCATTGCCTTTGAACATGCCGGTGTGACCGAACAGGATATCCGGCAGCTGGAGATTGAACTGGACTACGATGATGGCCGTATGATTTACGAGGTTGAATTCTACATCGGCCAGATCGAATACGACTACGAGATCGATGCGAAAAACGGCCGAATCCTGGAGTTCAAATCAAAAGATAAGGAAAACGCCGGCACGCCTCCGGCACAAACGGATCAATACATTGGCCGGGGCAGGGCGGAGGAGATTGCCCTGAACCACGCGGGGCTCAGTCGGAACCAGGTGAGAAAGCTCGAAACAGAGATGGAGCGCGATAGGAACCGGATGACTTATGAAGTTGAATTCGAGCATGAAAACTACAAATACGAATATGAGATCGATGCAGAATCCGGCCGGATCATTGAGGTCGAGATTGAAAAGATCAGAGCGGGAAATGGCCAATCCGGCGCAAGTCCTTCAACGCAAAGAACCACACAAAGAGAGGGCGAGCATATCGGAGCGACCCGGGCGGAGGAGATTGCCTTGAACCACGCGGGCCTCAACCGGAACCAGGTAAGAAAACTGGAAACGGAAATGGAACGGGAACAAAACCGCCTCTACTACGAGGTCGAATTTGAATACGGTGACAAAACGTACGAATATGAGATTGATGCTGTCACCGGCGCCATCGTTAAGGTTGAAATCGAGATGATCAAGCCAAAAAACAGCCACCCGGCGTCAAGCAGCCCGAACCAGGACCTCTTTATCGGCCACGGGGAAGCAGAGCGGATTGCCCTGAATCATGCCGGGCTGACGCGAAGCCAGGTCACCGGTTTCGAGATCGAATTCAAGGACAAGAAGTCTCCGCCATATTATGAGGTCGAATTCAAATATGGGGGCTACGAATACGAATATGAGATTCACGCCGCAAGCGGTAAGATCCTTGAATTCGAAAAAGAAATCGATTGAAAACCAAAACGAATGCTTATTGCAGAAGACCCGCCGCGGCGGGTCTTCTGTGTGAAGGACAGCCGCCTGTGGTAACGAGGGCGTCGGCGGGCCCTGCCAAAATAAGGATAATGGGCATGTGGAAACCCTTTTCGTTTCTACGGCAAGAATAAGAATCAGGAGGTTCACCATGGACATTTGGCTTAAAACATTAAAAACCGAAACACCCCAGGAGGGATTTGAACTGGCCATTACGCTGGCCCGCAAAGGCGTCGCATACACCCAGCCGGACGCTTCGATCCGCGACAGACTGCGCCCGGTATATTCCGAGGATGCCGACAGCCTGACGGCCGCCTCACAGGTCGTGGCCATCAACTTTCAGACGGTCGCAGCCGCCAACAATTACTGGAAAGAGTAAGCCGGCGGGTTCGCCTATTTTCTCCAAAAGACCAACCTTTCCGCTGGCCACCTGCCGGCGGAAAGGTTTTGGATTAAACTCATATTGATTCCCTAAATACTGACAACCTGATAACCGTCCAAAATAAAGGGCTTCATTCCCGCATGACCCATCATGTCGGACAGAAAAGGAAGGCCCGCTTCCAGGCATTGCTCATAGACCCCCATGGCCTTTGAGCAGGCCAGGCAAATGCCGGCGATCAGACCCTGCTCTTTTACCTTCAAGTAGAGAGGGTTTTTTTCCGCTTCAAACACGGCCACCAGTTTGACCGAGGCTCCTTCGAAAATGACTCTGGCTTCCATGCCTTCCTCTGCAAGATCCAGTGCATTCATCAGGATATGCAAGAAGCACATCTTGTCGCCGGTCATGCCGTAAAACAAAAATTTCCTCATCTTGTCCTCCTTTTCACCTGTTGGTCTTAAGCCAGTTCTTCAACCAGACCCTCAAATTCCTTGACAAAGGGTCCGAAAGAATCCATGCCCTCAAGCCAGGTCTCCTTTTGTGTCAGATCCAGGCCGGCAAGCTGGCCGATGGCTTCGACGGAGGAGACGGTGGTGGCCGTCAGCATTCGATCGTATTGCCCCATGAAAGCCGGCCCCTCCTGCACGGCTTTTTGGTAGAGGGCTGAGGCAAAGAGGGCACCGAAGGCATAGGGGAAATTGTAGAAGCTGAGTGAAGCCGAGTAATAGTGCGGCTTGCAAGCCCACATGTAGGGATGCAAGCTGTCTTCCTCCAGGCCGTCGCCATAGGCGGCAAGCTGGGTCTGATGCATGATGGCTTTGAGGTCCTCCGCCCTCAGGGTTTCCCGCTCAACCCGTTCAAATACCTGCTTTTCAAACAAAAAGCGTGACAGGATGTCACAGATGACCTGACCGCTGTTCATGAGAAAACCGTCCAGCAGACCCAGCCTGACTTGTGGGTCTTCACTTGCTTTCAGCGCCTCGAGCAGAAAGTGGGTTTCATTGAAGATGGAGGCTGTCTCGGCGACCGGCATGGAGTAGGACCGGTTGAGGGGCGCGTGATCCTCGATGCGGAAACCGTGATAGGCATGCCCCAATTCGTGCGCCAGGGTACTCACCGCGCTGAAGGATCCCTCAAAATTGGTCAGCACACGGCTCTGTTTGATGGAGGCCAGGTTGGAGCAGAAGGCACCCCCGACCTTGTTCTCCCGGGGGAAGAAATCGATCCAGTTCTCCCGGTAGGCCCTGTCGATGAGATCCGCAATGGGCGGGTGCAGTTTGCTGAAAGAAGAAACCAGCAGTTCCCTTGACTCTTCCATGGTGTAACCTTCAGGGAGTTTGCCCACGGGCGCGAAGAGATCAGCCCAGTTGAGGCGGTCTTGGCCGAACAAGCTGGCCTTGGCCCTAAAATAGCGGACGAAGACGTCTTTTTTCTCTGTCATTGCCCCGACCATGGCATCCAGGGTTTCCCGGCTCATCCTGCTCTTAAACAGAGCTTCATCCAGAGGGCTTTCATGTCCCCGCCTGCGGCTGAGGTAGACAACCTGTCCCTTGATGGAACCGAGGGCAGCGGCCAGCGGTTTTTCAATCTTAGGGTAGAGCGCCAGCTCGGCCTCATAAGCTCTTTTGCGGACAGCGGGATCCGGGTCATAGGCCAGGTTGCGAAGTTCCGTCAGTGTTTTTTTCCCGTTCTCCCAGTCCATGCTGGCAGTGGAGGATAAATCACGAAAGAGATTGCCCCAGGCATCGACGCCATAAATGTTCAGACGGGCGATCAATTCCTCCAGCTGAGCATCCAGCAGATAAACAGCTTCCTTTTTGCTTTCAGCCAGGAAAAAGGCGTAGTGCCCCAGATCCTCCTCTTCCACGAGCCGGTCGATGTCGAGCCCCTCCACCAGCCGTTTGAAGCGTACATCAAAGCCCGCGAATTCCGCCATGATTCCCCGGAGCCTGTTCAGGAGGGCGGTCGTTTGACTGATGCTGGTGTCAGCCGATGAAACCAGTGAGAGATAAGCGGCCAGGTACCTGACTGTTTCATCCACGTGTTCGGCCAGCCGGATCCCCGCAGCCACCTGACCGACAGTTTCCCTTTCCGGTTCAAAGATTAAACGGCTCTTTTCAACCAGTTTCGTCAGTCTTCCGAAATCCTCTTCGATCCGCGGATCGTCCAGTCCCTGATAAAGCGGATTGAGATCCCATCTTCCTGCTTCCTTCATTTTTCCCCCTTTCGGTGCCCTGGTCTTCCCTGGTTTGTATCGTTCAATCAGAGCGGTTGAAATACTTGTAATAGAGGCTGACTTTCCGGCCCTCCAAAAAGACCTCTTCGCTTAACTGATCCCCGGTAAGGTAAAGCAGATGGTTTTCCCTGATGAAAAGATCAAAAAGCCGGTGAACAAAGGTGTGTTCTTCCAAAAAACATGAGGAAGACACTTCCAGCACCTGGCCGCGTCCCTGGCTGGGGTACTTCCAAAACTCCCTGACAGCGAGGGCTTTTTCCCTCGAGATCAGGATGTTCAAAAAATAAGCGTCTTCCCTCTCCAGCAGGTCATTGAGCTGCTCTGAGGAAAACTTGATCCCCTGTCGGTTAAGCGAAATCAGGTAACTGTATTCAAAGGATTCTTCATTGTCGATGTCGGTGATGTCATCGACCGCCCCCTCACCGAAAATTTCGCTCAGCTGATCGTAAAAACCGAAGACCGGATCGTAGAAATCCATGGCCTCCACGCGGCTGGCAACCGACCCCTCAGTCCCAGCCATAAGGACCCACCATTTCCACAAATTTCACGTGACCCCATTTTTGTTCACTTAGCTGCCCCGCCTCATCTTTGGTAATGAGCAGCAGAACCTGCATGGCAGGCGGTCCTACCGGGACCACCATCCGGCCGCCGTTAGCGAGCTGATTGATCAGGGCTTGCGGTCTTTTGCCCGCGGCCGCCGTGATCATGATCCGGTCGAAGGGAGCCTCTTCCTCCCAGCCGGCGCTGCCGTCATCCACCTTGTAATGGATATTGCCGTAGCCCAGAGCCTCAAGCCTTTCCCTGGCTTTGCGGGATAATTCACCGATTCTTTCGATGGTGTAGACCTGTTTGCAAAATTCAGCCAGCAAGGCGGTCTGGTAACCCGAACCTGTCCCGATCTCCAGCACTTTGCTGTCTTTTTCAGGAGCAAGAAGCCGGGTCATTTCAAGGACCAGGGATGGCTGTGAAATGGTCTGCCCGTATCCGATGGGCAAGGGGTGGTCATTTTTGGCGAAAGCTTTGTAACCGTCGTCCAGAAAGAGCGAGCGGTCAAGCTTCAGGTAGAAAGCTTCGAGCGCCTGTTCATTCATGGCAATCCTCCCGCCCTCTGTCAGTGATGTCTGAATGCGACAAAAAGGTAAACCAGGCCGATAAGAATGTAAAGCTCCGTCAGATGCGTGAAATAGTAGAGAATATAAGCGGCCCCCACAAGCAGGTAGGCGATATTCACTTTTTTCAGGATGGCTTTCATGTTTTCTCCTTTTGTTTGGTCCATTCTTTATTCAAGATAGAGCTCTCTTAAGGTTTCCAGGTCGTCCGGACCAAGGCCCAGCCGGCTCTCTGCAAAAGCGTCAAAGGATGGATAGGTTCTGGCAGGGCCCATGGCTGCGTCCAGGTACTCTTCTTTGACCAGCATCAGGCCCTTGATATGTTCCAAAATCTCAGGTTCCCGTATAAAGGACGCGACCGCCCGCATCTCCCTGTCAATTTCCTCTTCCCGGTGTTGATTGGACATCAGGTAGTTTTCCATGGCATCTTCCATGGAAACACCAAGGGCCAACAGGATCATGGTGGCCAGAACGCCGGTGCGGTCCTTGCCCGCGGAACAGTGAAAGAGTACGGGGTTTTCACCGTTGCCGATCATCTCTTTCATGATGTCACCGAATACCCTGGCATTTTCGCCCATCTCCCGGTAAACCTGCTGCATGAAGCCCCTCAGAAAATCGAGTTCTCCGGGTGAAAGAGACCGCCCTCCCCTGAGGGCCAGGTCAACCATATCGCCCAACTCGAAACTTGCCGCCATGGTTCCGTTTTCAAAAGAATCCAGAACTGGCCGATGCCGGTACTGGACGTCAGCGGGCAGGGTATAGGGTTGGTTTTCAACCTCTTCGCTGGATCTCAGATCAAACACCAGGGAGATCCCAAGCGATTCCAGAATATCGGCAAGCACATCCTCCGGTTGGTCCAGATTTCCGCTGCGATAAAGAAGATCTCCTTTGACCCGCCTGCCGTCGTGGCCCACATAGCCGCCCAGGTCCCTCAAATTGACAATTTCGTTTCCGCTAAAACCTGCCTTACTCATCTTCCCTCCGCCTCTTGATACTTCTGGATCCGGCCGCCTTATCGGACGGGGCCTGATTCGCCTTTATCCTACCCATACTATCACGGAGGCTGGCGGCTCGGTCGCTATGACATATGAAGCTCAATACGCTGGCTGGACCAGGGAGGATTACCTACTAAAGAGATGCCAGCTGGGCTGAATGTCACGGGCCTTGGGCTGGTTTCCTCTTGATGGCTGCACCGATTCCGTCTTGATGAATTCATTAAGCTTGGGGCAGCGTTCTATTCCATTGGCAGAGGCTGGATCCAAGGTGCGGCTTCCTGATTAGTCTTCGGCGATGACGATGACTTTGTCCGAAGGAGAGAAGGTGACTTTGCGCGATTTCAAGGGGTTGGTGTGGATGCCGTAGACTTTGTCAACTTCCTTTGATTCATGTGCCAGGCGGTAGCCGATGGCGGTTTCGCCTCGTCTTCGTGCGGCCTCAACCACCGTGTAGAAATTGACCGGCCTTTCCGTCACAACGTAGTCACTGACGGGCTTGAAATAGATCTCGGAGCCCTCGGCGTCGAAGAGGTCCTGGAAGACATGGTAGAGTTCGGGGTTTTCGGAAAGCTGCGCCAGCATCAGGCTGATGAGGTGGTCGCTGACGATGAAATCGTCCACCTGGGTGATCTCGGCAAGTTCGCGATTGCGCAGGTCGAGCATTTGGGTGACGATGGAGAAGGGCGTCTCGTCCTGCCCGGCCAGGTCGCGCAGGTGCAGGAGGGTGACCAGGGTTCTGGCGTCGACATGCTGGGGTTCAAGTGTGCTGTAGGCCAGCACGATGACGTGGTCGTAATCGTAGATGTGCAGGCTGTCGAGCAGGGCGCGGTCTGTCGTGTCGCCGGTCCGCACGTCCAGTTTCTGGTTTTTTAACTGAAAATCCTGTGCCTCGAGTTGTTTTTCGATGTCATCGTCGTCTGCCACAATGGTTAACAGCGACCCCGCGGTGACGTAGTGATCCAGTTCGCGGGCGATGATCGCGCCGCTGCGATTCCAGCCGAGGATCAGGCTTTTTTCGGGCGGGGAGGCTTGCGGGGTCCGGTGTGAACGGATGGCCTGTTCGTCGACGGGAATCTGGCTGTCTTTGGTGTCGGACGATTGCGTGTAGGCGGAGACGGGAATCAGGCTGGCTCTCGTGTCGAGCGAGGTCGCGTAGGCGGAGAGATGAATCGTGTCGTCGTCCTCCGAAATGGCAATAACCTGGTCACCCCGTTCGAAGCGGGAATCCATGGGCGGGTTGACGAGAATCTGTCCCCCCGCCTTGCGCATCCCGATCACGCAGGAGTCTTCGTACATCAACAGCGCCTCTCCGTAGGTTTTGCCCGTCAATCCGTTCTCATACTTGAAATAGATCTCATCACCCTCGAAGTCCATCAGCTCGGTGTAGACCACCGACAGCCCCGACTGACGCGAGGTCTGCGCCACGATACGGGCGATGATGTCCTTCGTGAACACGATCTGCAGGTTGTCACACTCGCCGATAAGGCGGAGAATGCCCAGATTTTCAGCTTTGCGGATTTGGGTGACGATGTGGCAGGGCTGCCCCCGGCGTTGCGGGTTGTTGGTGAAAGCCATGACCGTCTTGATGACGTCGGTGTCGGGATCGCCGTTTTCGGGTGGCAGGATGATGATGGATTTGGCGGTGTGCGGGCTGACGATCTCGAGGTCGTTTGGATCGAGCGGATTGCCGCTGCGGCAGACAATGCGCGTTCCTCCGCGGAACTTGACCCGTTCCTGAATCCGATCCTCCATCTCCACCTTGTCCTCATCTGCCAGAATAACGATGCGCGCCCTGCTTTGATTTTCGTTGGCAATCATTAACTCGTTCAGGATGGTGAAAATTTGCACTGACCAGCCCAGTACCAGTGTGTGATTCGATTCGAGCACCTGCGAGCGTCCCTTGCGCAGACGGTCCATCTTCCCCTCGATGGCGCTGCTCAGCACGCCGATCAAGGCACTGACGATGAAGATACCCCCCAAGGTGACGAGCAGCATCACGAAGCGAAAACCCGCGCCGGTATCCCCGCCCATGGTGCCGGCGTCAAGTGTGCGCATCAGGCTGCCCCAGAGGGCTTCCCAAAAAGAGAGATGCAGGCCGTCCTCCTGCGTGATACCGAACGATGCGATGAGCACCCCCGCCAGGAGTACGATCAGCGCCGACAGTACGAACAAGGTGCCGATCATGGCGGGCGTTCCGCGCGACATCAAATTATCGAAACGATAGCGAAAGCGTTGGCGCAGGGTGGGTTTCATGACAACCCCCGACACTTTTTCTCCATTATAAGGCTTTTCCCCAGCCCCGCCAACCACGGCTCACTCGCTTACGTTTTGGCCTGTACTTAACGTATGCAGGAGGCAGCCCCGGCTCATTAACCACGCCGTCGATTTGGGCGGGTTTTTTCCCTTTTCAGCGGCTCTACGGGAGAAGAGGCCTTTTCTTATAGTAGACAGCCAGGAGTATCGTCGCCTCTGCCAGATAAACCAGGATGAAGCCGATGTTTATCAAATCCAGAACTCTGTCACCGCGGGCCAGATCTTCATGGGTGTACACCCGGAGAGGAAAGATTTCCTCCCCGCCGAATTTGATGAGAGCAAGGTCCCGGTTGCGCGCCACATAGCTCCCCACAAGGCGGCCGTCATGATCGTAGAGATGCTCGAGCAAGGCCTCTTCTTTTGTTAGTGGCTTGCCCTCCGGATCCAGATATTCAAACTCTGGATCCCTGTTCCCCTCGCCGTCGTAATCCTCCTCATGGTTTGTCAACCAGAAGCCGCCTGCCCGCCCTTTCTCCTTCCAAAGGAACTGATCAGTTGTCTCCTGCTCCATCCAGGCCTTGAAACTTTCAAAGTCGGCGAAAGAAGATCCGGTCACCAACCGGGATGCGTCCCAGTTGGCATTAAAGAAATTCTGGGCGGCAAAGGTCAGGAGAAAAACCAGACAAAGGGCCAGAACCAGACGCTTTTTGATCCGGTAATTGCTTTTGTAGACCTGCAGCTCCCCCGGATCCAGAAGGAAAAGTTTCCGGCGGATAAAAAGATGGGTGACAAAGGGGTCGATGATAAAGAGCAGGATCAGGGCCAGCCCTCCGGCAAGAAGAGCGCGGGGGAACCAGTAGCCGGCCACAAGTCCCAGATAGGGATCCCCGGCCAAGGTTAAAGGCAAGGTGGCGGCCAGGAGGATTATGGCCAGGTAAATGACCCTTTTGGTCCGGGTGAATACTGACCTGATGAAAGCATGGCGCTCTTTGCTGTCAAAAGCTTCATCCACTGACCCCGCCCTGGCTGTGTTGAAAAAGAAGACTCCCAGAAAGATTCCAGCCAGGTAGAAAAATATTGCCAAAAAGAATCCCAAGAGGGCCCGGTGAAACCCAAAATTGCAGATCATGGAAACCAAAAGGCCCGTGAGCATGGTGCCGGCTGCCAAAAGGCTTCTGTTTTTGAACCTGCTCTCCAGAAGATTCAATAGCCTGCGGGTCTGCTTTCGGGTGATCTTCTCCTGTTTACGCAAATCTTCCAGTTTCTCAGGAGCTGCGGGAATCCGCTCTCCCCTGATAATCTCATCACTTGTGACACCGAATAAATCGGCGAGGAGGGGAATCAGGGTCAGATCCGGACTTCCCTTGCCTCTTTCCCAGCGGCTGACTGTTTTATCGGATACATTGAGCAATTCGGCCAATTCCATCTGGCTGAGGCCCTTGGTTTTTCTCAAGGCGGCGAGGAAGCTGCCCATTTTTTGAAGCATATCCATTACCCTCCGGTCTCAATCAGCCCAATTCCAACAAAGAAAGAGGCATAAGGCCATCCAAGGAGGAGAGAAACTCTCTCATCTTATGAGAGTAACATCAGTTTGTCTTCCTTTGAATCGTCTTGCCCGGCTCAGGGTAGGCCGCAAGCAGGATCAAGGGAAACAGCTCTCAATTTGACAGAGCGTCCGATGAGTGATAGCCTGCATAAAAATTGAATCGCTTTTGATAGAGGCGCGGTTTTCAAAAGTAGTGTCGGCTTGAGGCAAGGCAGCCGCCGTCATGAAAGGGTTTACCGCCGAAGCTTCGAAAGAAAGCCTGGTCTTTCGTTGCTGGGCCGGCAGAGAAGATCTGCCGGACTGTCACAGTTTTTGTGGAGCGCTATCTTTGGCATCGGCAGATCGACACTTTCTCCGATTTCCATGGACCGCTTGACAAAGCGGTTCTCTTTTACCAAGATCCGCCGGCGGGGATCTGCCGGAGCCCGGGTAATATTGGCGCGGGCTGGAAAGGAAAAAAGATGAGAAAGTGGATCAACTTGCTTTTTGTGGCAATGCTCCTGGCAGGCCTGGTTGGCTGCGGATCGAAAGCCGGACAGCAGGTACCGACCGGAGTGGAAGATGGCATCCTGACCATTGCCATGGAGTGCGCCTACGCGCCCTACAACTGGACCCAGAATGACGGGGCAAATGGGGCGGTGCCCATCAAGAATGTACCGGGTTCCTTTGCCAACGGCTACGATGTCATGATCGCCAAAAAGATTTGTGAGGCCTGTGGCTGGGAGCTGGAAATCATTCAATCCGAATGGGATTCCCTGGTTCCTGCCGTCATGACCGGAACTATCGACGCGGTCATCGCGGGTCAGTCCATGACAGCGGACCGGTCGGAGCAGGTCGATTTTGCCGGCCCCTATTTTTATGCCACCATCGTCTGCCTGACCAGGGCTGACAGCCAATACGCCGAAGCCCGCGGCCTGGACGATCTGGTGGGAGGAAGCTGCACCGCCCAACTGGCCACCATCTGGTACGATCAGTGCCTGCCCCAGATTGAAGGCGCCCTGATCCAGCCAGCTGCGGCTGACGCCCCCGCCATGCTGATGGCCCTGGAGACCGGCATGGTGGATTTTGTCTGCACGGATCTTCCCACCGCCCAAGGTGCGGTGGTGGCTTACCCCGATATGGTCATTTTGGATTTCTCAGGCACTCCCGGTGACTTTCAGTTTTCAGATCAGGTCCGGTCGGAAAATGTCAATATCGGCATGTCAGTCATGAAGGGCAACCGTTTCCTCCAAGAGGCCATCGACCAGGTGTTGGCCACCATGACCGAAGATGACTTCAACCGCCTGATGGCCTACGCCATTACCCTTCAGCCCTTGAGCGAAGAATAGAAACCAGAACCCCGGGGCCTGAAGATCCCGGGAGTCCTGACAGAAAGGAGTACATTTTTATGGGCGGAAGTGTCCAACTTCTTAACGATATAGGCAAACTGTGGGAACGCTATGGCGCTTCCTACCTGAAAGGCATCCAGGCGACCCTGGTCCTGGCTCTTGTGGCCACCGCTCTGGGCTGCCTGATCGGCTTTGGCTGCGGACTTTTGAATACCCTCCCGGTCTCCAAAGGCGATTCGCGGCTCAAACGTGTCAGCTTGGGCCTGATCAGGGGAATCATCCGCCTCTATGTGGAAGTATTCCGGGGAACTCCCATGGTCCTCCAAGCGGTCTTCTTTTATTACGGCCTGCCCTATGTCACCGGCAATGCGGTCAAGTTCACCAGCGCCTGGCTGGCCTCCATCACAGTGGTATCCATCAACACCGGAGCCTATATGACCGAGTCCGTCCGGGGCGGTATCCTCTCCGTTGACCCGGGGCAGACGGAAGGGGCCAAGGCCATTGGCATGAACCATTACCAGGCCATGACCTCGGTTATCCTGCCCCAGGCGCTTCGCAACATCATGCCTCAGATCGGCAACAACTTCATCATCAATGTCAAAGATACGTCTGTCATGTTCATCATCGGTTTCCCGGATTTTTTTGCCGCCCACCGGGCTGCCACCGGCGCCACCTACCTTTATTTCCCCTCGGCCATGGTGGAGATGGCCGGCTATCTCTCTTTGACCCTGATCGCCTCTTTCCTGCTCCGCGGGCTGGAACGCCTGATGGACGGCAAGAGCAGTTACGAACTGGCCGCCCGGGATCCTCTGATTATGGCGGCGGGCACCCACCGGCACCCGCGTGTGCCCGGTTAGAAAGCAAATGACCATGACCGTACAAACCGAGAAACTTCTTTTAAGTGTTCGAGAGCTCTCCAAATCTTTCGGCAACAACCATATCCTGAGAAACATCAGTTTCGATGTCCAAAAGAAGGACATCATCAGCATCATCGGGGCTTCGGGCTCGGGCAAATCCACTCTTCTGCGCTGCATCAATCTGCTTGAAAGACCCGATGCCGGCCGGATCATCTACCAGGATCAGGACGTACTCTCCCGGGTCAACAAGATCAACCGCTACCGGTCCCGGGTCGGCATGGTCTTTCAGTCTTTCAACCTGTTCAAAAACATGACGGTAATGGAAAATTGCGTGACCGGCCAGATCAGGGTGCTGAAACGAAGCAGGGAAGATGCAAGAAAGCGGGCCCTGCACTTCCTAGACAAGGTGGGTATGGGCACCTTATGTCAAGGCCAGGCCCAGACAGCTGTCCGGCGGCCAGCAGCAGCGGGTGGCTATCGCCCGGGCCCTGGCCATGGATCCGGATCTCCTGCTTTTTGATGAACCGACTTCAGCCCTGGACCCGGAGATGGTAGGCGAGGTACTGGAGGTCATGCGGGACTTGTCCCGTGAAAAGATCACCCTGCTGGTGGTGACGCATGAGATGGCTTTTGCAAGGGAGGTGAGCAGTGAGATTTTTTTCATGCATGAGGGTAAGATCCATGAGAGAGGCCGCCCTGAAGCTCTGTTCAGTCAGCCGGAAACGAAGGAAACCCAGGATTTTTTGGCACGATTCAGGCGATAGCGGAGAACCGGTAAGTACGTGTGTTCGTGTGCGATGATGAGCGAGGGGCTGGATCAACCAATGCGAGAACGATCTTCACAAGGTGCGATTATGGGATCTTTTGCGGTCGAACAGGGATTCTCGATGAGTCCCCCCGTGCCCCACTAAACGACTTGACTGACGTTGATAGAAATTCCAAGTAGGATTTCTTACTCTTTCTTCTTTTTTCTTAAGTAGAGGTTTTCTTGGTCGATAAAGAAGTCCCATTCGCCACTGTGCAAATCTTTCAGCATCTTGACGTTCTCAACAAAGGGCTGGCTATAGTCTTTACCTACTTCGAGAAATGGCTGCATGGATTGGATCGTGCGTTCGGAGGCCATGTCTTTCAATTTCTCGCCTCCTTCAATCAAAGACTCGTTAAGCTGTTTCTCGCCTATGACAGGTATTTTGGCGATCGTCTTGCCCGCGGCTTGGCTGGCTCCAGCCAGGCCTTTCAATGCACTGGTCTCGATGGACGCCATCAAATACCCTTCCAGTCTCTCCAGGCTTTTATGATAAAGATCCTGGTAGTCCCGGATATAGCGCTTGATGCGTTCTGCAACCCCGTTTAAATAGCCAGCCTCAAAATTGCCCAGTAAAAGCACATCGACAAAAGAAGAAAAAGCGAACATATACAAGGCGAATTGATAGTTTTTGAAGGCTTGCAAGACCCTTTGCAATTGATCCTTTATGTCCTTATCTGCCCGCCAACCCACCTTTTTCTTGAGCTTCTTTTTTACCTGTTCGCGATAAAAGTCGATCTTTTGATCTGCAGAATGACGGATATCCAGCACTTTCGTGTGGTGACTACGCTTGTATTGACTGTTGCTCCAGTTGTACTTGAAATCGGTCAAAATGCTGGTCAGAAAATTCAGATCCCCTTTTAGCTCTGACTTGTCCTTCTGTACCAGATAAGCGAGAATCTCTTCCTGGCCTTCCCTGATAGCGTTTAACTGTTGATCAGTTTCGGTTAGTACCGCCAACATTAACAGCTCTTTAGCATACTCAGCCAAGCCGTCCGAGCTGACCCCGAACGCACTGCCTTCGTCACCGTTCACCAACTTCTGGATCAAAGATTTTAAGTGTGGACTCAACGCACTGATCAACTGAAAGGAAATTTGCACGTCATCAGCATGATCGTCCATCTTGTCGGGCATAAGGGGATCCTGTCCAAGGTCCGGCAGCTCCAAAACGATTTCTTCCGGCAATACCGAGGGATCAACCACATGCTGAGATGGATCGTTCATACATCCCCCTCCTCTTCAGTGGCTTAGCTGTCTTTTTTGTAGAGCACGCCCAATATCGCGGCGCCCAAGACAAAGGCACCTCCTATCGCAGCGGCACCTATTGCTGCTATTTCTTTTAGAAATCTCTTCTGTTCTTTATCGTGCTCGGCGATGCGGTCCGCAACGTACAGCATCCGCTCAAGAATCTGCACACGTTCTTCATGAGACACATCTTCTTTTTTCAGAAGATCTACCAGTTCGTCCAATATTTTGTTGTAGCTGGCAATCACAGCCTTCTGGCCTTGAGCCGCATCGTCCGTCAACTTGCCCAAGATCAATCTAAATTGATTGATCGCGCCAAGTGCCATGTTCGAGAAATCGGGAAACTGGTCAATGATCTTTATGGCCAGGTCCCGATCCATGTAGGGCAATTGCGAGGCAAATTCACTGATTTGCTCTTTGTTAAAATCCTTGAAGCTGTCAACACCCAGCTTCTTTTTGACTTCGTTCTCGGTCATCATTTTTTTGCCCATTGCGATTTCCTCATTTCATGTCACCCAGCATTGGCACAAGTTGGGATGCTTTGAACTCGATTAATTATACAATACGCACCGTGGAACAGCCGGTTTTTGGAAGGTCACTTCATTTTCCACCGAGACTGGCACAGTTTTTGCATGAGCAAATACGCTGCTCGTGTTATCTTAAGTTTGGAAGAGAGATCGTCACCCTTAGAAAGCTTTCTTTGATTTTGTTCATTTTATTTCAGTTTGGGGGATGCCGATTTTCGCTTTCGGGACGGGGCTTATGGCTACTACCATTTCAAAGGTGACCGATGGCAGACGGTTCCCGAAGAGGAGCGGAAGTTTTACCTGAAGAATACCTGCCGTGTTCTTTTAACCAGTGCAAGGCAGGAAATGGTTATTTTTATCCCGCAGGGTGATGATCAAGATCCGACTAGGGTGAGAGGATTTTATGACGGAGTTTATCGGTACTTAACAAGTGTCGGAATTCAGGAGATCGGATAGGGAGGATTGTCAAAATGGATCAAGCTAAATCAAAACGATTTTTGGATGCCTTTCATGAAATTGAGGGATTCTTGAGGAAAATGACTCAGATGGATTCAAATGCAAGTTTCAGACAGCTTTTAGACAAAGCCGAGCCCATGTCCAAACCCGTTAGGCAGCATCGAAATGAACTTGACAGTCTCAAAGAACTTAGAAATGCGATTGTCCACAAACGTGTGAAAACCAAAATGATAACGGAAGTCATCGCGGAACCTCATCTCAAAACCGTTGAACGGATCGAATATCTGAGGGATCAAATTCTGCAACCACCAGTCATAAGTGCAAACTTTCTTGGATCCGTAACGACTTGCTCATCTGGAGATCTGATTGGTCCCGTCATGGTCGACATGTACAACCAATCTTTTTCGCAGGTGCCCGTTTATGATGATGGAGTCTTCCAAGGCCTCCTCACAACCGACACCATCTCCCGATGGCTGGCATCAGGTATCGTAAGAGAAGGCGACATCATCATAACGGAGGAGACCGTTGCAGACGTTATGCCTCATAACGAGAGCCTGAATAATGTCAGACTTATCCGCAGAAATTGCACTCTCTATGATGTCCTTGATTATTTTGACCAGGCTAATGAAAAAGGACAAAGGCTCGATGCTCTGATTGTCAGCAATTCGGGAAGAAAAGAGGAGAAGCCTTTAGGGATCATTACAATCTTTGATTTGCCGGAGATCTACCAGAGAGTGCAGGGAGGAGAATAGTTACCACCTCCTAAGTTCTCCAGAAGTACTGGCAATGATCTGGTTTTTCCGAAGTGTGGTTCGGCATGAAAAACACCAAGACCATCGTCACCTGTGCGATTAGGGTAAAAGGAAAAAATCATCACAGTTCGGCACTCCTATTGTCAAACAGTTCTTGGAACGAGCAGATCAACTTTGTGTTCCCAACCGCACTAATCCTAACACCGCGCTCTGTGTTATCTTTTAGAGGATAGTGACCGTTGCACTATAAGTTGAGAATCAGCTTTATTTGCCAGTCATCTTCTTATCATTATGTCTGCAAAAACCACCTGATTCGGATAGAAAGATCATTCGCTAAATGAGGTGAGCCCCTAAATACGAAGAAATGTGATGCTCTTCACGCTTGATCGCCGAAGTTAATCATTTCTCCAAAGTACTTGTTGTGTATGGGGAGAAGTGTCTGAAGGAGTGTAATCCATGTCCAACAAAAAAGAACAAGAAAGAGCCGAATTGCACCGCACCATCTGGAACATCGCGAATGATCTGCGGGGGAGTGTGGATGGCTGGGATTTTAAACAATATGTGCTCGGTATGCTCTTCTATCGGTATATCTCCGAGAACATCACCTCCTACATCAATAAGGGTGAACACGAGGCGGGTATTCCCGATTTTGATTACGCCAACTTATCAGATGAAGAGGCCGAATCCGCCCGAGAAGACATGGTGCAAACAAGAGGGTTCTTTATCCTGCCAAGTGAGCTCTTCATCAATGTAAAAAAGCGAGCAGGAGATGATAGCAATCTCAATGAAACGCTCGAAACGATCTTCAAGAATATCGAAGCGTCAGCTCAAGGCACTGCAAGTGAAAGGAATTTCAATGGGCTCTTCGATGACATCGATGTTAATTCCAATAAGTTGGGTAGCACCGTCACCAGAAGAAATGAAAAACTGGTTAAACTCCTGAATTCAGTCGCCGAGATGAATCTTGGATCCTACCAAGATAATTCCATCGATGCCTTCGGTGATGCCTATGAATACCTCATGGCCATGTATGCCTCAAATGCGGGGAAATCAGGTGGCGAATACTTCACGCCTCAAGAGGTCTCAGAGCTATTGACTCGAATAGCTCTGGTAGGCAAGACAGAAATCAATAAAGTCTATGA